>CBDUWG010000096.1:0-7031 GCA_965370845.1 uncultured bacterium | reverse complement strand
TCGTCCGCACATACACCACCAACACCACCACAAACACAAATAAAGCCAAAACCCGATTGATTATCCGTTCTCTGTCGTCATTCATCTCCACCGTCCGCTCCTTTACGCTACCTCTCAAGGGATTTTCCCCTCCATCTCAGACAAAACGCTCGATTTGGATGTGCCTAAGATCTTACCTGGGTTCAGCAGCCCCGCTGGATCAAAGGCCATTTTCACCTTGCGCTGAGCCGCCATGGTCTCCGCAGAAAGCTCCCAGGAAATGTACCGCGCCTTGACCAGACCTATGCCATGTTCGCCGGACAAGGTGCCGCCCAAGGCCAGTACGGCCCGAAACAGATCCTCTGCAGCAGCCCGGGCCTGTCGCATCTGCTTCCGACTACCATCTGCCATCACGTTCACGTGCAGGTTGCCATCTCCCAGATGCCCAAAGGTGATGACCAGAAGACCGTGCTTTTGGCCGACGTCCTCAATGTCGCGCAGCAAATGGGACAGAGATCCAGGAGGCACACAGATGTCCTGGCTGATCTTCCTTTTGGCAGCATGGACCATAGCGGGAGAAAGAGCCCGCCGCACAGACCAGATTTTCTGCTGATCTCTGGAAACCTTTGCTTTCTGAACCAGAAGGGCACCACTACCCCGTCTCAAGCCTTCCACTTTCTCGGCTCCGTGGAGTACCTCCTGATGCCGGCCAGAGAATTCCACCAACAGAATATGGCCATTCCCCGGAGGCAGGACCACCTTTCCGTGAGCCCGCACACAATCCACGGCCCTCTGATCCATGAATTCCATGGCCGCTGGAATCAGGCCAGCCCTAAGGATAGCATGAGCCATTTGGACGGCCCGATCGGCCTGACGGAAGACCAATAGCAATGTGCAGAAACTCTCCGGTCTGGGTATCAACCGCAGGGCTATTTTGGTGATCATGACCAGGGTGCCTTCTGAGCCCACCAAAAGGCCGGTCAGGTCCCGGGTCTCGCCTGGTGAGAAAAAACCCGTTCGCAACGGCTGCCCCTCGGCTGTCACCGCCTCTAATCCCAGTATATAATCCCGGGTGGTACCATATTTTCTCCCCCGTAACCCCCCAGCCCCGTGGGCCACATTTCCTCCCAGAGTGCAGATCCCGGCACTGGATGGATCAGGAGGGTAAAACAGGTCCTGGCACTCCGCCTCTCTCTGAAAACGCGCGGTGATCACTCCGGGCTCAACCAGGCCCACCATCAACCCCGGATCCAGCGAGAGAATGCGATCCATACGCTCGAAACTTACCAGAATCCCGCCCTGTGCGCAGATCCCCCCACCGCTACAACCGGAACCGGCCCCGCGGGGCACCAGGGGGATCCCCCGGTGGTGAGCATAGCGCGCCAGGATAATCACCTGGCTCTCAGTGGCCGGAAAAACGACCAGATCGGGTAAATAACCCTCTACCGCGGCGTCATATGAATAACAGGCCCGAAACTCAAGGGTTGATCTCACCGCCTGATCGTCCAAGAAGCCCCTCAGGTCTCTGGCCACTACCGCGGACAGCACGTAGCACCTCCTCTTTGGCCTCGGCGAACAGAAATCTCTCAAACTCGACCATGGATGGGAAAAATCGCTGAGAGAAAAACTTGATCACCCAGTTCTCCTTCATGGGCGAGATCGTCCAGATGGGGATCCCCACCCGAAAGCACTCCCATATCTCGATGGCCGTTCCCAGGCTGGCCTCGGGCAGATAGGCAATGAGCACATCGCATTTAGTGGCTTTGGCCACCATATCCAGGAAAGTTGCCTTGCCCTTTTCCATGCTGTAGTCGATGGAATTGGGGTGCAGGTCGTAGGGGCTGATGATCAGCGCATCGTGAAAAGCCTTTTTCAGAAGTTGAGTCAGGTGTTCGCGATAGCTCTGATCGCTGAGACATCTATCCTGCGAGGAGCCCTGAATAACGCCGGCGATGAAAAAAGAGGGCGATCTTATGTACTCCTTCCTCACCGGGAAACTCCCAACCCCATCAAACCCTTACGTCTCAAGCTCACGAAGCTTTCCCTTCCGATAATAACGTGGTCCAGCACCTCGATGTCCATCAACTTGCCCACCTCTACCAACTGCCGGGTCACTCTCAGATCTTCAGCGCTGGGGGTCGGATCTCCCGAAGGATGGTTATGAACAAGAATTATGCTGGCAGCAGAATACTCGATGGCTGGCCGAAACACCTCTCGCGGGTGAACCAGGTTCATGGTCAAAGTTCCCAAGGAGACGATCTCGTCGTGGACAATCCCACCCTTCACATCCAGGTAAAGACCTCGAAAGGCCTCCTTATTGAACCTGCTCATAGAGCGAAGGTACTCGTAAACAGCCTCCGGGGCGCGCAGATATATTCCCTTGGCTTTCTGGAAAAAGCGTCTCCCCAGCTCAAAACAGGCCAGGATCTGACAAGCATGCACCTCTCCCACATCATAGAGCTGGCGCAGACATTCCACATCGCCTGCTCCAAGCAGCGCCCCAGAACCATAACTCTCCATGATCCTTTGGGCTATGCGAAGAGGGTCTTCGCTCTTGCTTCCCCTGGCCAAGATGACCGCCAACAGCTCGTCATCGGCCAGGGCCCCGGACCCGAACCTTTTGAGCTTCTCCCGAGGCCCCTTCCCCCCGGGCAAATTTTTTATTTGCTGCTGGTGACAGGCCATAACCTTCCGCGAGCAGTATTCCCAAGCTGTGACCATGGTGATGGCCGAATGCTGGCGCTATCTCCGCCAATACGGACTCCGGAAAAACCGTTGTTCGGCCTGCCCTCCAGGCCCATCAAGACGATCTCCGAAGTTTCCTTTGTAAACGCTCTTCCACGGCTGGAATCACGAACTGGCTTACATCGCCTCCCAATCGGGCCACTTCTTTGACCACCGTGGAGTTGAGGTAGGTGTAATCCTCGCTGGGCATCAGAAAGATGGTCTCTACCTGGGGGGCCAGGCTTCTGTTCATGAAGGCCATCCGAAACTCGTGCTCCAAATCGCTGACCGCCCGTAGACCCCTTATGATGACAGACACCCCCCTCTCCTGGACATAGTGCGCTAACAGGCCCGTGAAGGAATCTGCCATCACACCCTCCATGCCCTGGATGGCCAGGCGCACCATCTCCACCCGCTCTTTTCTGGAGAATAACGGCTTCTTCTGCATGTTGTCGGCCACGGCCACGACAACCAGGTCAAAGAGATTCCGGGCTCTGTAGATGATATCCAGGTGACCCTTGGTGATGGGATCAAACGATCCTGAATAGATGGCTACGTTCTTGGCCGAGGGCAGATCTTCAGAAGATAATCCCATGTCTTTCATGACTCAGCCTTCTGTTGGTAAAAGGTCAATACGCTATCTCCGAAGCGGCGCTCATCTATCATCAGGAGGGTCATCACTCGCTGGGGAAGCTTATCCTTTCGGTGATGCTCCACGATCACCACACCATTTTCCTCCACCAGGTGTTCATAGACCAGAAAATGTAGCGATCTTTTAGCAAATTGATGGCCATACGGGGGATCGCAGAATACCAAATCGAAGCGGCGACCCATTCGTCTCAGACGGGAGAGAACAGAGAAAACATCCGCCTTCCATACGGTTGAACGATCGCCGAACTTAACCCGGTCCAGATTCTCCCGGACAAGAAGCACGGCTTTCTTGGCCACATCCACGAAGAGTGCCCAGCCAGCGCCCCGGCTGAGCGCCTCGATGCCCAGATTACCTGTTCCGGCAAACAGATCCAGAACCTGGGCACCTTGGACTCTCTCGCCCAAGATTTGGAACATGGCCTCTTTAGCCCTGTCTGCCGTTGGACGGATACTATCATCGGCTGGCGGCTTCAGCCGGCGGCCTTTCGCCTCGCCGGAGATCACGCGCACAGAGAACCTCCGCGCTCCCAGAAAAACCAATCGTTCCTTACCCCAAACAGCTCTTAGCCCCCCGGCCTTCACCGTCTCGCCCGGACAGCCTCGCCGCCCTCTTCAGATATCTGTCCACAGAACTCAGATTTTTCTCAGCGCCAGACCAGTCGCTAACATAAACTCCGAGGCCAGATATGACTTATCCAGTTTGTCCCTCAATGCGGGTAAAATGGTCAGCTCACGGAAGGGATCGGCAAGTTCGACCTTCTGTTTGCCATCGGAGGACAAAAAATTGGCCACATCTTGAAGATGAGGCCCACCTCCGCTGAGCAGAATTTTGCCGAATCGCTCCCATTTTCCGCCATCTCGGCCTATCCGCTTTAGAAGATCGTCCACGCAGTTATGAATCTGTTCACAGAGCTTCTCAGGCTCAGGAGCCGCTGCCATGTTGGACACACCTTCTGGCACCCCACCCCAGGTGGCCACTATGGTGACCAGATCCCGCTCTAAATTTACCAGGGCCACAGGAAAATCAACAGCACTGGGATAATTTACCTCAAAGGCATTTTGAAGTGCCAGAGGGTCTACGTCCATGATGGCCGGTTTGAGGTTGACCGTTTGAAATAAGCGGGCTCTCTTCGACACAGCATCGCGCCGAGCAGCTACCAGCAATACCTCCCAAAAACCTGATTCTTCACCAGGCCTCAGCTTCTGGAAGTCGATGAAATACTCCTCCAGGGGAGCGGGCAGATACTGCTTAGCCTCCCACATTACCCAGTCGCGAAGGCAGCTCATCTCGGAGGCCTCCACCCGAACCTTTCTGATGAAGGCACCTGATCCGGGCACGTTGACCACCACCCGACCACCTCTTCGACCAAACTTAACCACTTTCCAGACGGGCCCCTCAGCAGTGAGGACGCCGGGAGAGCTGGTGGGAAAATCCTGAGTCTCTAAAGCCAGCAACCTCGGCCGATCCTGCCGATGCTCGATCTGAACAGCGCGAAGCACCTGGCCGGCCACCTCCAGGCCAACGGTGATGTTCTTTCCAAAAAGAGGCATACCTCACTTCTATTCCCAGCTTTTGCTGCCAGTGATAACTATCCCGTGTTCGTTGGGACAGCCAATGGTGTAGCTCGTGGAATCGATGGCGGTGATCCGGTAGTTTCTGCCATCAGTGGGACAGACGAAATCTGCCCCCTCGGGCAGGAACACACGGAGGCTGTCGAGATTGTCGGCGTAGATGCCGCTGATCTCACGGTGCTCGTCCTGGGCCCTGGCCAGGGCAGTCATCTGCTCCCGGCAAAGAGCCGCGTCCTCGCTCTCTCTTTTCTCCCTTAGTTGAGGAATGAGCACCGACAGGACAACTCCCACGGATAAAATGACAATCAGGATCCGCAGAAGGACAGACCCTCGTTCACTTCCGATCATCGGTTTTCCCTCCTTTGCCAGTGAGAGACGACAAAGCTCTTTATCATACAGAGAAACGACTGTGAAGTCAATAAAAAATTTTCGTGGCGGGTATGCAAAGTTCCTTTTTTTCATCCAGGCCAGGCTACTGGGCGGCGATGGAATCACGAATCCGCTGAAAAGTCTTCTCCCCGATCCCCCGAACTTCCGTGATATGGTGAGTTGTGGAGAATAACCCGTGAGCCTGGCGGTGGGCGACGATTCTCTCGGCAAGCTGCGGACCTATCCCGGGAAGCGACTGCAACTGCTTGCTGGTAGCGGTATTGATGTTCAGCTTCTTTCCAACCAGTCCCTTGGATTTCGCTGTGGAATCTGCAACCGGGTCTGCCGCTCGGGGGCCGGAAACAATCTCCGGAGATCTCTCGACAAGCTCGGGTGCGGCATGCGGTCGATTGTGCCGGTAAAGGGAAACAGCGCTACCCAACAACAGAGTGGCCACTAAAAAGATGAGAATTCGGCTCTCCTGCGGCGTGAAGTTCATCGTGGATGTCCTCCCTTGGTTGCTCCCCTTCGCGCCAGGTGAGTTCAGGTTGAGCTCAAAACCTCAGCTCGGTCCAGAACCCCAGCTCTCGCACCCTTCGCTTTTGGTTGGTCTTCCTGTCATCGCTGTTCATCCAGAGGGCGTTCAGACCACCGACGATATTCTTGCTGAAACTATAGCTGGCTGTCGGCTGCACCCGGAATTCCTTGGTGTCAGCCTTTGTGTTGAAGCCCATTCCCTGGAGGGCAGTTCGCTCCAGATTCTGCCTGGTGGAAATATCCAGGGAGAGATTCAAATTGCTGGTGAAATTAATCTTCTTCCCTATAAGGGGAATACGGATCCCCCTGGGAGAACTGAAGGAATAGCTAATGCGAAAAGAGTAGGTTTCTTCCTCGCGTTCGGTGGTGGTGGCCGATCCGCGGTTTATTTTGCTTTCGCCGAAAGACCTGGTTGCCTTCAGGGTGGTGCTAATGTTATTCTTCCACCGGGCTGTCCAGGAGAACAAGGGGGAAAAATCTCTGCTGGTTGTCTGGGAGGTGATGTCTTTTAAACCCTCGTCGCCTCTTTCCTCAACCTTTCTGGAGTAGCCGAAATCTAAACTGGAGGATTCCAATAGCATTTTCAGAGCACCCAGCTTAGTCATGTTTCCCCAGCGAATAGCGATATCGGGAAAATTCACCGTCTTGGTCTCGTCGACCTTATCAGGCGTTCTGCTCAGCACATCCCTATATTTGTAGGTGATTCCAAAATCGATTCCTGAGATCACCTCCATTCCAGTTTTGATGTTCAAACTGGATGTAACACCTTCCCTGTTGTTCTGGAAAGACAATGGGTTCTGTGTAGCCCCCGTTTTATCGGAAAATCCCAGTTGGTACTTCCAGGACGGCCTGGACCAGAGTCCCGCAATGCTGTAATTCTTTTCCTTCTGAAAGTTGGTTCGAATTGGCTTTATCCGACCTAAAAAACTTCTCATCTGATAAACGACCCAGCCTGGAGATCCGGGAGATATTTCCTCCTTGGGTTTGTCCTTCGAGCCAAACAGCCTCTTGCAATTCAGACTTAGCTCAAGGGACTGGCTATTCTTCACGCCCACAGCCCTTCCACCGCTGGCGCCACTGTTAGGGTCGTTGTTCTCCGAATAGTCTGTTCGATAACTATAACCGTTGGTTAACCAGCCTACAAAGGAAGGCTTGTAACTTAAACCGACCATTTGTTTTCGGCTTAACTCCTTGCCAAA
>CBDUWG010000095.1:0-7054 GCA_965370845.1 uncultured bacterium | reverse complement strand
GATACTCGAGATTCGAAATTCGAGATTCGGAAGGGGAAAAGCTCGACCTCACAGGAGTGAGAACGCTACATTTTTTGATCTGCCTACTGCCTACCGCCGATTGCCGACTATTCTTCTCCTGCTTACTGCCAACTGCTTACTGGTCTCCTATTGCTATTGCCATTGCTATTGCCATTCTCTCCTAACTCTCTAAACTTTCCATCTTTCTCACATCTTCCGCACCACACCGATGACCTTCCCCCCGATGCGCAGCCGGGCGTCCTCTTTGTGAATGACCATCGGGCTCATGGTGTCGTTTTCCGGCTGCAGGCGCAGGTGATCTTGCCCCGTGAAGATTCTCTTCACCGTGGCCTCGTCGTCGATGTAGACCACGCCGATCTGCCCCTCGCCGATCTCGGGCTGGTGTTTGACGATGACAAAATCGCCATGGAAGATGCCCGCATTGATCATGCTGTTTCCCTCCACCCGCAGGGCGAAGATGGCGGTGTCCCGTCCGAAGAGGGTGTTGAGGTTGAGCAAGCCCTGGAAATTCTCCTCGGCCAGGATGGGTTTGCCGGCGGCGATGTGGCCCAGGATGGGTTTGCCCCGATCTCTCCTCAGAGCCTCCGGCACCTCCAACCAGCGGGATTTCTCGGGGTTCCTTTTTAGATACCCTTTTCGCTGCAGGGCAAGCAGGTGATCTCGGACCCCGTTGGGAGAGGAGATGCCGAATTGAGCCCCGATCTCCCGTATGGTGGGGGGAAACCCCCGGCTGTCGATCTGCTCCAGAATAAAATCGAGAATCTGCTTCTGTCTGTCGGTCAGCGTTGCTCTCATGACGTGCCCTCCTTTTTGGGGATGAGGGCCTACGGCCTCGGTCAGGTTCCATCGCTTGTCTCTGACGACACGAAGCCACCCTGTTTTTAGTATACTGTAATTCTGTTCAGTTGTCAAGGGTTTTTTGTCCGGGCGGCAAGAAAATGCCGCTGAGGGTCTGATGGAATTTTGGGGAGATTTGGGCTTGTTTCCGGGTGAAGATAGTATTATACTACGCAGAAAGGTATATTCCCGAGGGGTTTGCCTTTGGGTCTTGGACGGATTAGGATGATTGGGTGGGAGGAGCTATGTGGGGATGTGGTTAGATGAGCAGGCCAAAAGACCGGATCACCACCGCTGAATAGAAAAGGACGATAACGGAGGTCACCAGAACGAAATATTTAACCTTTTTGCTCAGAATAAGGGCTATGACAACGAATTGGACACAGAGAACGGTCTTGACCAGGGCGAAGACCAGGACCCCGCGGTCCATACACCAGCGCAACAGGGGATTGGCCTCGATGAGGATGCCGGCTTCTACTCCCCAGATGGTGGAGAGCATATCCGCGAGATTCAGCAGTAGCAGGGCCAGCAAAAGTTTTTTGAGAAGGGACTCGTTGTTTGAAATTGGCGCGGTCCATCGCAGGATCGACACGGTCTCGAACCTTTCTGTGAATGGATAACTCCTTGTTCTTTAAGAAAATAGAATGATATCACATTGTCCTTCTCAGTAAGAGGCAAGAACCATACCAAGGGCCAGCCAGACGATTCTCCCTGCATAACAGTCTGATAAACAACATGTTATAAAAAGCTATCCGGCGACACAGGTGTGCGATGTTCCAATAAAAGTGTCGGGTTTCCCGACACGTTAAGGTTCTATGAAGAAAAAACATCTGTACTTCATGGGTGTTAAAGGTGTAGAGAACCTCGACGGTTTGTAGAGGATATAGACAACTTCGGCCGCAAGGTTTCCTGGAGCATCTTTTTTACCGGAAAACGAAATGGCAGGCAGGAGAGAAAGAAAAAGGTCATGAGCACATTGAGAAAAATCGCCGAGCTTTTCGCCCTGGAGAGGAACGTTGTGGTCATTTCCCTGACTATTTTTGTCATGGTAGCGGCCTATTTCAGCTGGTATCTCCTGTTGCCCATCTATCTGCGCCAGCTGGGGGCGAACGAATTCCAGGTCGGTCTTTCATATGCTCTGTTGACCATTTCATTCGCCGCCATGCAGTTGGTGGGAGGTTTTCTGGCGGATAAAGTTGGCCGCAAACCGCTTATCGCCCTGCCCACTTTCGTTATGGTTCTTCTCTATTACCTGGTCGGGATATCGCGCCATTGGCAGACCCTGGTGGCCCTTCTGGTGTTGGTCAATTCCATAAGTGCATTGCAGTGGCCCGCCTTTCTGAGCATGATGGCCGAATCTATTCCTGCCCGCAGGCAGGGAGCTGCTTTTAGCATCATGGAGCTGTTTGTGGTTCTGGGGATCACCGTTGGTCCGGCGGTGGGTGCCACCTTGCTGCCCCGGATCGGTTTTCCGGGTCTGATGGTGGGCACCGCCCTGCTGGCTTTCCCCTGTGCCGTGGCCCGGACGGCTCTGCTTCGGGAGACCAAGCTAAAAGCCCGGGCAAAAGACAGCAGGAGACGCAGGTTGTTTCAGCGTAGCCATTGGCCCTTTCTCTTGGCAGCCAGTTGCTTCGCTCTGGCGCTCACCCTGAGCATTTATGGTCCTTTCATCGCCCTCTATGCCAAAGACGTCATCGGCCTGGGTGAGTCGCGGATCAATCTGATGTTCGCTATCGGTGGTCTGGCGGCGGTGGCCATCAGCCTTTTGAGCGGGAAGATCATCGACCGAACGGGCAGCCGGAGAGTTTTGCTGTTCGGCCTGCTGGTTTTTCCCCTGGTCCTGATCGTCTGGACCCTGACGCGCAGCTTTCTGTGGTCCTCTGTTATCTATGTGATCAGCTATCTGTTTTTCACTGCCACCAATATCTCCTATCAGGTCCAGCTCACCAGCGTAGGTCCCTCCGCCTATCGCAGCTCATTGGTGGGCATATTCGGATCGGTCTCCGGTGTTATCTCGGCAGCTGGTCCCCTTCTGGGCAGTTTTCTGGCAGTCAGGGTGGGGGCGGCCGCACCGTTTTACGCCGCCCTGGTTTTTGCCCTGCTGGCCGCTGTCTTTTTTATGTCGCTGCGCCCGGAGACGTTGGGGGAGGGGTAGGGGGATATTGGGGGTTTGCTGAAGGGAAGATCGGCGGCGAGCGATAATGAGCAGGGGCCAACACCTTGATGCGGCCCTTTTTCATGGAAATCGCACAGTTTTATCGATCGCCGGGGTATTAATGGTATGATGTGGGATTCCTTTTGCCGCGCTGTTTTTGTAATTTTGTCTTGGAGAAGTTTGCTCTGGGAAGTCCAAAATCGCGACTCGTCCTGCAGGCCGTGCGATGGCAGCATCACCCCGCCCTCATCCAGCGGGCCATCTCCGGCAGAGTCGGTCTTTTCCCGTACATCAACAGGCCCACCCGAAAGATCTTGGCCACAAGCCAGATCATCAGCACGATGGTCACGGCCAGCAGGAGAATAGAGGCCAGAATCTGGCCTATAGGTGGGGTGGCCACGTTAATGCGCAGGAACATCAACATGGGCGAGAAAAAGGGGATCAAGGAGAGAATGGTGGCCAGGCCGCCGTCCGGATTTTTGATGATGGCAGCCGCGAGCAACATGGGTAACACCAGCATGGCGATGATGGGGAACTGAGCCTGTTGGGCGTCCTGCTCAGTGGTGCAGATGGCTCCCACCCCGGCGTAGAGGGTGGCGTAGAGGAAATATCCCAGCAGGTAGAAGAGCAGGAAGTACAGGAAAGTGCTGGCCGAGATGGCCCGCACTATCTGTCCCTGACCGAAATAGCTTGCCCCGAAAGTGGAAAGGACCAGGCCGAAGGCGATCCAGATGATATACTGGGTCAGCCCGACGCATCCCACTCCCAGGATTTTCCCGGCCATAAGCTGGGTGGAGCTCATAGAGGAGAGGAGGATTTCCACGATGCGGGTGGATTTCTCCTCGATAACCCCGCGCATCACCGTTACCCCGTACATCAAAATGGTTATGTAAAGGATCATCACGAAGACCATTGTTTCCAGATACACCTGACCAAAGCCGCTCTCTCGCTCGCCCTTCCTGCCCACCTTCATGGTCTTCATGCGAACTCGACGGGTAAGATCGTTAACTCGCTCTGGATCCAATCCCTCCTGGTTTAGCCGGTCCTCCACCACGATGCCGCTCAGGGAACTCTCAATTCTCTCGATGACGGTGAAATCACCCACGTTCTTAGCGAAGAACTCCGCCCCTCCCGTGCTCATAACCCGTGGGCTGATGACCAAATAGGCCGATATCAGGTTGCCGACCACTCGTTCGTTGAGCGTTTTGCGGATTGATTCTATCTGTTCAGCGGACGTGCAGATCTCCTCCAGGACGTATCTGGCCTGGCCGTTTTTCAGGGTGTCGTCCAAGGCCGTTTTCAGTCGAGGGAAAAGGTGGCCGGTCTGATCCACTACCGAGATGTGCCATTGTTTTCCGGTGGAGACGGTCATCATCAGACCGGGGACAAGGATCAAGCCGGCCATCAGGATGGGCCCCAGAATGGTGCCGATAATAAAGCTTTTCTTTTTTGCCCGCTCCAGGTATTCTCTTTTGATCACCGTAGCAGTTTTACCCATTCTCGGATTTTACCTTTTCGATGAAGATGTCATGGAGGCTGGGCTCGACGATCTCGAACTTGCGCAGGCGGGTTGTTTCGACAGCGGCCCGGAGCAGCTCCTGAGGATCGGCGGAGGGCCTGAGGTGCAGCTCTGCATAGTGGCCGTAAAGGTCCATTTTGTCGATCAGGGGATTGTTCTCCAGAAATGTCTTGGGACCGTCGAACTCCAGCCGGATGGTGTTATGGCCATATTCCCTTTTTATCTCGTTGAGACGGCCATCCAGCACTTTTTTCCCCTGGTTGATCAGGCAGATGTGGCTGCACAGCTTCTCCACCTGCTCCATTTGGTGGGTGGAAAGAATGACCGTTGTGCCCTTGTTGTTCAGCTCCAGGATGATATCTTTGAGCCGGTTGGTGTTCAGAGGGTCCAGGCCGGTAAAGGGCTCGTCCAGGATGATTAAATCAGGCCGATGCAGCGCACAGGCGATGAACTGCACCTGCTGCTGCATGCCCTTAGAAAGCTCCTCGATTTTCCTCTGTGCCCATGCTTCCAGTTCAAATTTCTCCAGCCAGCGGAGGGAGTCGGCCTGCGCCTGTTTGGCTCCAATTCCCTTTATGGCTGCCAAAAAGACCAACAGGTCGAGGACCTTCATTTTGCGGTACAAGCCCCGTTCTTCTGGCAGGTAGCCCACCCGATCGGTGAGCGTTCGTCCCACTCCACCCCACAGAGAGATCTGCCCCCGGTCAGGACGGATGATGTTCAAGATCATGCGGATGGTGGTGGTCTTGCCGGCCCCGTTGGGCCCTAAAAGACCGTACATCCATCCTTGTTCCACCTGAAAGGAGAGGGAATCAACGGCGATGACATGCGCGAAACGCTTGGACACCTGCCTCAATGCTAAGGCACACACGGGGTTCTCCGAGTAGAATAAAAAAGGGGTGTGTTGGAGTGTTGGGAATGGTCAGGGATAATAAGCCGCGAATTTCTCATTCCCTTTGGAGAGAGATGAGGATGGAGAGAAAGGGGTAAAAGGAAAGAGGACTCCTGATTTGAAAAACACATCTCAGACGACACGGTAAAGGATTTACGACCGCCCGCAGTCTTTTGTCATCGCTACCCCGAGGGGGTCACGGCGAATAGTCTCAACATTGGGGGGTTACCTTCATTAGTGCGTTGTAAAACGGTTTTCAAATGCAGAGCCCTCTCTCTGTTTAAAATTTACAGAAGTCTTCGACAAAATGCAAGCACTTTTTAAGGATTTCCGTTCCACTTCTTCTGCCGGGAGAGTGGTAAGTTATTGACAAAGTTATGTGGATTTACTACATTGTGATCGAAAAAAAGAAAGAGGGTTTTTGCCGATTTTTCCACGGGAGTCAGCATGTTCCGGATGAGATTTCGGGGCCGCCAGTTGATTCTGCTGGCCATCTTTTTACTGGTTGTTATACTGCTTTTCAACGGGGGGGGCTGGTTGCTCTATAGCTGGGTGTCTCCCTATCTTGATCAGCAGCTGGGTCAGAAGCTACAGGCTATCGCCGTGACGGCGGCTCTCCAGTTGAGCCCGGACCTGGTGGAATCTGCAGGGGACCCGGGCGCTCAGTTCCTGCTGACGGATTATTTGGAACAGATCCAAAAGGACAACGATCTGGAAACGGTTACTCTCTTTAACCTGGATGGAATGAACCTTGCCAGCACCAGTAATCTCTTCCAGTATGGGGCCGAAGATCCTGCCCTGACCCTGGATCAGGCAGCGGTAACCCTGGCCTCCTCTGGTGTGCCCAGCGCATCCCAGCTCTATTCGGTGGACGGCTACTTTCTCAAAAGCGGCTATGCCCCGGCCAGAGATGATCAGGGAGAGGTGATAGCGGTTCTTGGGGTGGAGGCTTCGGCGGGTTACTTCCAGGTTCTGAATAATTTCAAGAAAACCATGTTGATCCTGGGGGGGATCAGCCTTCTGTTTCTGGTGGTTGTGGGGCTTCTGTTTCTGAAGTTAAGCTATTCCCTGGCGCAAACGGAAATGGCGGTCCTTCGGGCCGACGCCCTGGCCAATCTGGGCCGCATGGCCGCCCACATGGCTCACGAGATCAGGAACCCCTTGAGCATCATCCGCGGCGCCGTGGAACGATTGAAGACCTCTCCTTCGATGCCGGAGGCCGACAAGGAACTGCTGGGTTTTCTCCCCGAGGAAGTGGATCGCCTGGACGAGATCGTCTCCAGATATCTGGATTTCGCCCGTGTGGATCCACCTCGTTTAGCTCCGGCAGATCTCGCCGCGCTCCTCGGCGAGACCCTGACCATGGCTCAGCGAGAGTTGACCGACAAGGGAATCCAGGTGCAGATCTCCCCGGCCGCTGACCTGCCCCTTGTCCGGCTGGATGTTTCTCGCATCAAACAGGCATTGCTGAATCTGTTGCTAAACGCAGCTCAGGCCATGCCTCAGGGTGGGGAGATCCGCATTACTTTGAGCCAGCAAAAAAAATGGGTGCGCCTCGACCTGGCCGACACCGGGATAGGTCTTCCCGGCCCTCACCTGGCCAAGATCTTCCAGCCTTTTTTCACCACCA
>CBDUWG010000094.1:0-7061 GCA_965370845.1 uncultured bacterium | reverse complement strand
ATCCCCGGGTTGTGGACTTCCTCCTGCTGGCCCGACGAATCTATATGGAGCAGATACGGTAGATTCGGTAATCGTGAAAACCGAGACCCGAGAATCGCAAACCTAAGACCAAAAACAGAGTTCGGAGATCCGTTAATCGGTGATCGTTAGAAGAGATTTGAAAACTTGAGGTTTAAGATTGCCCTTCCACACACCCGGAGGATACAGCAACAGCGAAAATTTTTTCCAAATCTTCAATCCTTAATCTTCAATTCTTTTAGGGACGATCACCGATTACCGATTAACGGTTACCGTTATTTAAATTCTTTCCTTGACTTTAGGGATTTGGCGAATTTATTTTGGGGGTGGAGAATAACCATGGGGCGGAAGATACGCTGGCGGACGGGATCGGGTCTGATGACCTACCAGGTCATCGAGGCCCCCACACCGCATATCCTCATCGATTCCCGCAAAGAGCTGCACGGCTGGTGGAGGGGTAAACGGGAGTGTACCGCGGAGCGCCTGCTCGTCAATCCCTACAACGGATGCGCCATCGATTGCTTTTGCTGCTACGCCAAGGCCCTGCCCGGCTATTTCCAGCTTTTTCGCCAGCAGAAGATAGTGACGGTCTGCCGGGACTTTGACCGGGCGGTATCCCGGCAGTTGGACGGCCTCTCGGTGGCCAGCTGCGGCTACCTGTCTCCGGTGACAGATCCCTTCCAGCCGATAGAAGGGCGTTATCGTCTGTCGGAGAAAATCATCGGTGAATTCGTCCGCCGCAACATCCCCATCGAGTTCGTCAGCAAAGCCACTTTCCGCCCAGAGGTGGTCAAACTCCTGCGCCGGCAGAAGCATTCTTTCGGACAGGTCTCCATCCTGACACCCCATGAGAGCTTGCGTCGCCGGCTGATGAGCTGTGGAGCCACTACCGACGAGCTCTTTGGAAACCTGAAGCGATTGGCTGAGGCGGGGATCCACGCCGTCTGCCGCATCGATCCCATCGTCCCTTACGTGACGGACGATGAGGGTGATCTGTCGACCATCGTTCGGCGGGCCGCCGACTGCGGAGCAAAACACATCGTGGCCAGCGTCATGGACATACCTCTGAGGATGGCCGGCGAGCTGCTCGGGTACCTCGACGGTCTGAGCAATGGTCTGGCTTCCCGGCTGAAAAAGCTTTACCGGGAGGTCATCGACGGTTCCCGGCATGCTGATCTGGATTACCGCAGAGGGGTTTTCTCCCGCCTGCGCGAGGAGTGCGACCGGGCGGGGGTCACCTTCGCCCTGTGCATGGAATACCGCCTGCAGGATGGCCGGCCGATGGGCCTGAATGCCGAGTTCATCAGCTCGGCCAACTGCGAGGGCATCGATATTCCCGTCTACGTCCGGACGGGGGAACGCTTTCAGCCGGCGGCCGACTGCGACGGTGTTTGCCTGACCTGCCAGGATCCACAGTGCGGCGTCGAGGATCTGGCCATGGGCCGGGCGGGCGTGACCAAGCGGGATTTCACCCTGACCGATTACCGGCGCTGGAGCCGCGCCCTGGCTTCCCGGACCCTGTCGTTTGAGCCGAGGAATGCCGGCGTGCCGGCCCGGGAAAGACGATGAAAATCCGGGAAGGCATCAAACACCGCTGGGACATCTCCCCCCGTCAGGCCATCAAGATCCAGGAAGATCTCAGGTCTCTGCTGGTTCTGACCAACGGCTTCGATAAGCTGCTTCTGGTCGGCGGGGCCGACGTGGCTTACTCCCGGAAGAAAAACCGGGTGTGCGCCGTGTTAACAGTGTTTCACTACTCGACCATGAATCTATTGGACGTGGCGTACGCCGAGGCCGAGGCCAGTTTCCCTTATATTCCCGGACTGCTGACATTCCGGGAGGGGCCCGTGGTGCTGAAGGCCTTCCGGCGGCTTAAGGAACGGCCCGATCTGATCATCTTCGACGGTCAGGGCATCGCTCACCCCCGCAGGTTGGGACTGGCCGCCCACATGGGTCTGGTACTGAACATGCCCACCGTGGGCTGTGCCAAATCGCCGTTGCGCGTCCAGTTCGAGGTTCCCGGGCTTAAGAGAGGCTCTGCTTCGAAGATGATGGACGGGAAGGAACAGGTAGGAGTCGTTCTGCGCACCCGGGACGGAATCAAACCCCTGTATGTCTCGCCGGGTCACCTGGTGGATCTGGCCACCAGTGTGAAGGTGATCCTGGCCGCAGGAAGAGGATATCGGCTTCCCCAGCCGACCAGGATCGCGCACATCAAAGTTACAGAGTTTAGAAAACGTTTTGAAATGTGATCTTTTCCGCGAATGGAACCTTCATCTTACATTTTGGGAGGGGGCAATCGGAATGGAAGATAACTATACACAGTGTAAAAAATGCTCGGCTGGCGTTTTACTTCCACTATCAGACTATGGTCGGGATGGGGCTCCCATCAGATACAAAGCGTGGGTCTGCTCTAATCCGGAATGTGGATTCAACATCCGAATCGACAATGGCGAGATCAGTTTCGGCAAAAACGTGGGGCAATCCTATAAATAAAAAAATGATTTCCCGCATCTTGCGTCTTAGGAAGGGAAGATAAGGCTCCATTCGCGGAAAAAACTCTCTATTCCTGGACGTTTCTCATCGGTCACCTTCGATCCTCGAGGCCTAAATGCGCATGTGGATGATAGACAATCTGGCCATTAAGATCGGGGCTCTGCTCATCGCCCTATTCCTCTGGTTTCATGCAGTCACGGAGAAGGAATACGAGGTAAGACGGCAGATCCCTGTTCAGATCACTGCCATTCCCGAGGATCTGGTGCTGGCCAAACCTTTCCCCACCGAGGCGGCCATCCGCCTCAGGGGAAAGGGGAAACAGCTTATCATTCCATATTTCAGCCAAATTCGTCTTTTGGTGGGGGCCAATGGGGCTCAGAAGGGAACAAAACAGATCACCCTCTCTGCTGAGCATGTGGATATCCCCTACGGGGGCGGCGCGCTGCTTGCCGAGATTATCTCTCCCCGGGAGTTAGATCTGGATTTTGATTCCCTGTTGAAGAAGAAGGTTCCGGTGCAATCCGGCGTTGGCATAGAGCTTTCCGATGGATTTGTCCGGGGGGATCCCATCGCCTTCAAGCCGGACAGCGTCCTGGTTCAGGGACCTGCCCAGCAGGTGAAGTCCATCGAGTTCGTGACCACCGATTCCGTCAATTTCCACAACGTGAAGGAAACCATAGCCACTATGGTGAACCTGGCCACCCCCGAGGGGTTCAATATCACCTGCATCCCCCGCAAGATCAACACTATCATCGACATCCAGCGTTTAGTCCAGCGCACCATAGACGATGTACCGGTGACTCTGACCCATATCCCCACAGGAGTCACCGCCCAGCTCAACCCCAGCGTGATCTCCATAACCATCTCCGGAGGGGAAAGATATCTTTCCTCGTTGACTAAAGATGATTTCTCGGCCTCCGCCGACTATCGCCGGGCTCGTCGGAAGACCGACAATCTAATCAGCGCCCGCATCAATCTGCCTCCCGAGGTAGAGCTGACCAGCGCAGAGCCCCCGATGTTCAAGGTGGCTCGAGGAAGCTGAGACAAACCATGCCGGAACAAATCCGCCTTTGCGCCAGAGCGCCATACCCATCATGCTTATTCTAGGCATCGAAACATCCTGTGACGAGACGGCCGCCGCGGTTCTCAAAGACGGGCAGCAAATCCACTCCAATGTCATCCTCTCCCAGAGCGTTCACCGGGACTACGGCGGCGTCGTTCCAGAGCTGGCGTCCCGGGCGCACGTCAAAACTCTGATCCCCATCATCACCGAGGCCCTCCTGGAGGCTGGGACGAGCCTTGACGACCTGGAAGCCGTGGCCGTGACCTTCGGCCCGGGACTGGTGGGCTCTCTGCTGATTGGTCTTTCCGTGGCCAAAGCCCTGGCTTTCGCCCTGGACATTCCCTTCGTCGGCGTCAACCACATCGAGGGGCACATCTTCGCCAACTTCCTGGAACATCCCCAGTTGCACCCACCGCTTCTCCACCTGGTGGTCTCCGGAGGTCATACTCAACTCATCTATCAGTCTGAGATGGGACAATACTGTCTTCTGGGCCAGACGTTGGACGATGCCGCCGGAGAATGTTTCGATAAGGTGGCTAAAATGCTACATGTGGGCTACCCCGGAGGTCCGGAGATCGACAGGCTATCGGCAAAGGGAAACGCCCACTATGTGGAGTTCCCCCGGGCCTTTTTGGGAAAAGACAGCCTGGACTTCAGTTTCAGCGGTTTGAAAACCGCTGTTTTGAATTTTTTGGACCCCCTTCCTGCCGACCAGATCAAGACTCATCTGCAGGATATCGCCGCCAGTTTTCAGGCGGCCGTGGTGGATGTGCTGGTGAAAAAATGCTTCCTGGCCGCCCGGCAACAAGGGGTCCGGTGCGTCGCCGTGGCCGGTGGAGTGGCCTGCAACAGCCAGTTGCGGGCCGAGCTACAGCGACGAGCAGAGCAAGAAAGGGTGGAAATTTACTACCCCAGACCTCTGCTGTGTACCGACAACGCCGCCATGATCGCCGCCGCCGGTTATTTCCGCCTTCAACGGGGACAAAGGTCTCCTCTGGATCTGAACGCCGTGGCTAACATCGGTCTGGAATTTACCCCCGCGAATCTTTAATCACGCATGGTTGGCCCGGGGCAGAAACCATATTTTTGTTGACAAAGGCGGGTTTTTTTGTTACCCTAACCATGTTCTGCGGCCTTTTTTTAGCCCATCAGAGGCCGTTTTGCTTTCACCAGATCTCCATCCACAGAAGGGAGGAGAGAGATGAGAAGATACCTTTTTCCTTTGCTTATTCTGACCGCCTGCTCTCTGATCGGTGCCGCTGGGGCCTGGGCCGAGGGATTCGGCACCCCTGTTATGGATGGCATTCCCGATGCCGTTTACGGAGTGCCTGAGACCTCGGATCCCGATACCGACGGAGGCGGCAACGACAACATGGATCTGCTGGATCTCTACGTCTGCAACGACGCCTCGTACTGGTACTTCTGCTTCACCATCGACGACGACATCGCCGCCACCAACTGGGGCAAGTATGTCTTATATCTGGACACCGACGGCCTGAGCGGCTCGGGAGCAACCTCCGATGGCTGGGGCCGGAGCGTTACGTGCACAGACCCGCACCTGCCCGAGTATGGCATGTACAGCTGGGTGGACAATCCGCCCTATGACCCCAGCCACACACAGTTCTGGGCCTACAGCGGGGGCAGCTGGTCCATGTCCGGACAGATCGATGCGGCGGCCTTCAATGCCGGCACGCCCTCCGGGATCGAGTGGAAAGTAGAGAAAACCCGCATCGGCGACCCCGATTCGCTGTGGTGCGAGGTCTATAGCACCGGCGCAGGCGATACCGATAATGCCCGGGATACCGCCAACGACCCGCCCGACGACTGGAACGGGCCGGAGGGCGACTGGTCCGGCATGGCCACCCTGGCCCTCTCCACCCTGGTCCATTACGTTAGCGGCTCCGACGTGACATCCCCGCAGGCGGTCAGCGCCACGGCCACCGACTGGACCCACGCGGACATCACCTTCAACGAGGCCATGAACGAGGCCTCGGCCACCAATCCATCTAACTACACCATACCCGGCCTCTCGGTGACCGCCGTTGACAAACTGGCCGCCGATACATTCCGCCTGACCACCGACTCGCAGACCTACGGGGTCGACTACACGGTGACGGTCAGCGCGGCCGTGCAGGATCTGGCCGGCAACGACATGGATCCGGCGCATGACGAGGTTACCTTCACCGGCTTCGGCGTGGCCCAGGTGAGCTTCATCGTGGACGACACCGGGGACATCAACTACGCCGACGGCTTCAAGTTCAAGGGCAGCTGGGATACCAATCAATACCACGCCTATGATCCCGGCTGGGGCCTGGGCCAACTCTACGACATGTATGATGACGGCACCAACGGCGACCAGGCGGCCGGAGATCACATCTGGACGGCTGTCCTGGACCTGGTGCCCGACGGCGGGACCAACAGCTGGCAATGGGGCGTGACCCAGCTGAGCGGCGACTGGATCGACGGCAACTGGCAGTTCACGGTGACCGACACCACCGATTTCGAGCTGACCTACACGCCCCCCGCGATGACAGAGCAGGACGTGGCCGTGGTCTTCCCGGTGGACATGAGCGCCGAGACGGTGGTCATACCCCTGATCATCTGCGGTGACACCTCTCCGTTGACCTGGACCTGGTCGCCGGACAACCCGGACACGCTCAACGATGAGGGGATCAACGGCGACGCAGCAGCAGGAGACAACATCTGGAGCATCACCATCACCTTTCCCACCGGCACGCGCAAGCGCGTGGAATACAAGTACGGCAATGGCGGGACGGACAACGATCTGCCTTACGGCACCAACCGGCTCTTCTACATCGACGACATCACACACTCGCTGGCCGATCCCCAGGTGCTGCCCACGGATACTTTCGGGATACTCACGGGAGTGGAGGAGCACGGGCAGCCCGAGGATACTCTTCCCAGCGAATTCGTCCTTCTGGCTAACTATCCCAATCCCTTTAATCCAGAGACATCCATAGGTTATCGCCTGAACGTCGCTCAGCCCTCTGCGGTGAGCTTGAGGATCTACAACCTTCTGGGACAGCAGGTGCGCACCCTTGTGTCCGATGTCCAGGGCCCGGGAGAATATCGAATCATCTGGCGTGGCCAGGACGACGCCGGGAGAATGCTGTCCAGCGGCATCTATTTCGTGAGACTACAGGTTGGAGAGACGGGACAGACCAGGAAGTTGGTGCTGACGAGATAGAGATAAACAATAATGAGTTTCTGGAAGAGTTGCGAAGCTCGATGCTCGATATGAAACCGGATTCTGGATACTGGATACTGGATTCTGGTTAAGAACTTAGCCTCGGAAAATGCAGAGTCAACCTGGCATATACTCAGAATCAAGCATTTCACTTATCAGGATCTAGCATCCTGTTTTTCATCCAGGATCTAGAATCTAGAATCCGGCATCGAGTTTTAGTTTCTATATCCGCCATCCTCTTCACCAGCACCAAACGTCTCACCACGAGAAGAGGGG
>CBDUWG010000093.1:0-7122 GCA_965370845.1 uncultured bacterium | reverse complement strand
TTCCTTTCCCGAGTCTCCAGTCTCAAGTCTCGGTTCCCGAACCCCGGATCCCGATTTTCCCTCGAACCCTTGAATCCTCGAATCCTATGGCCAGCAGACTTCCCCCTTGACAACAAACGGTTAAATTGGTATGTTAGATGACACCTTTTTCCAAAATCAACTCCACAAGACACAGCGAGGACTCAATGGCTGTCGAGGAAAAAACGCACGAAGATCTTCTGGCGGTGGAAAAGCTGGCTCAGGCCCGGGACAGGCTGGTGAGCGAGATCGGCAAGGTGATCATCGGCCAGAGCCAGGTCATCGAGGAGCTGCTGATCAGCCTGTTGTGCAACGGGCACTGCCTGCTGGTGGGGGTTCCCGGTCTGGCCAAGACACTGATGATCAGCACGATAGCCAGCATCCTGGAGTTCAAGTTCCAGCGCATCCAGTTCACCCCCGACCTGATGCCCTCCGACATCACCGGCACCGACATCATCGAGGAGAATGTCTCCACGGGCAAGCGGGATTTCCGCTTCGTCAAGGGGCCCGTTTTCGCCAATATCGTCCTGGCCGACGAGATCAACCGCACCCCGCCCAAGACCCAGGCGGCTCTGCTGCAGGCCATGCAGGAGCACGAGGTCACCGCCGGGGGAGAGACGTATAAGCTGCCCGAGCCCTTCTTCGTTCTGGCCACGCAGAACCCCATCGAGCTGGAGGGAACCTATCCGTTACCCGAGGCCCAGTTGGACCGGTTCATGTTCAACGTGTTCATCGATTATCCCAGCCAGGATGAGGAGAAGGCCATCGTCAAGACCACTACCAGCATGTACACCCCCGAGGTGGATGTGGTCATGGGCGCCGGTGACATCCTCGATCTGCAGCAATTGGTGCGTAAAGTGCCCGTCTCCGACCAGGTTATGGGCTACGCAGTACGCCTGGCCCGGGGGACCAGGCCTGTCCAGGACGCTCCCGAGTTTATCCGCAACTGGGTCAGATGGGGGGCGGGACCCAGGGCCTCGCAGTATCTTACCCTGGGAGCCAAGGCCCGGGCCATCCTGGACGGCCGTTTCTCGCCATCCTGCGAGGATGTACGAGCGGTCATCCGCCCGGTGCTGCGCCACCGCATAGTGACCAGCTTCAGCGCCGAGGCTGAAGGTGTGGACACGGAGCAGATCATCGACCGCCTGCTGCAAGAAGTGAAAGAATAGGCCGCGGCGGCTGGTTCGATCGATTCATGACGGGTGGCCTCGGCCGCCCGTAGTTTTTTAGAGCAATGATAGGATTCGAGGATTTATTAAAATAGGATTCTAGGATTCCCCTTCCCCTCATCTCCATCACCCCAGGATTCGAGGATTTAAGGGTAAAACCTAAAAGCAAAGCACCTGATAGCTGGGAGGGTGTGGAACTCGAATCCTTGGATCCTCGGATCCTTGAATCCTATGCAATTTTAATTTTCAATGCCTTTCCACCAGTATCCAGAATCCAGTATCTCTTTCCAATACCTCAACCTCTCACCAAGCAAAACCCATGGAAGATTATCGCCGATTTCTGAATCCGGAGCTCATCTCCCGCCTTTCCAGCATGGAGATGAAGGCCCGCCTGGTGGTGGAGGGGTTCATCACCGGGCTGCATCGCAGCCCGTACCACGGTTTCAGCGTGGAGTTCGCCGAACATCGCCAGTACATGCCCGGGGATCCCATCCGGCACATCGACTGGAAGGTCTTCGGCAAGACGGACCGCGTCTACATCAAGGAGTTCGAGGAGGAGACCAATCTCAAGGCGCACATCCTCCTGGATGCTAGCGGGTCCATGGCCTACCGCTCCGACGGCATGCCCAAACTGGAATACGGTTGTTACCTGGCTGCGGCCCTGACCTACCTGATGCTCAAGCAGAAGGACGCCGTGGGCCTGGTGCTCTTCGCCAGGGGCATCCGCAAGTACGTGCCCCCACGATCCGCGCGGACGCACCTGCACGAAGTTCTCAAAGAGCTGGACCGGGTGGAGCCCGCGGAAACCACCGACGTTAGCGCCACCTTTCACCAGCTTGCCGAGCGCATCCGCCGCCGGGGGCTGATCGTGATCATCTCCGATCTGCTGGATGAGCCGGATAAGATCCTCCGCGGCCTGAAGCATTTCCGACACAACAAGCACGAGGTGCTGGTTTTCCACACCCTGGATCCCTTCGAGAAGAGCTTCGCCTACCAGCGGGAGGCCATTTTCCGTGACCTGGAGACGGGCGAGGAGGTCTCCACCCAGCCCTGGCACATCCGCGGAGAGTATGTCCGCCAGATAACCGCTTTGACCGACAGGTACCGGCGGGAGTGCCGGGACAGCCTGATCGACTATGTACCGTTGGATACGTCTGTGCCTTTTGATCGGGCGTTGTTCGCGTATTTGAGTAAGCGGGGGAGGCTTGGGTAGTACTTGAGTTTGGAGAGTTTGGAACAATTCATACCACATGACTTTTCTTGGCTCTCAACTCTCTCAACTCTCTCAACTCGCCAAACTCTCTTAACTCCCAAAACTCTCTAAACTATCAATTTAGCTTCTGGCGATCTAAAGACCATGCTCACCTTCCTCAACTCCATCATCCTGGCCGGCCTGGCCGCTGCCGTCATCCCCCTGCTGATCCATCTTTTCACCAGGCAGCGGCTGAAGAAGATCCCCTTCAGCTCCGTCTCCTTCCTGAAGATGCTGCAGGCTCAGAAGATGCGCCGCGTACGTCTGCGGGAGATCCTGCTGCTGATCCTGCGCACCCTGATCCTCTTGTTCATCGTGCTGGCCTTTGCCCGCCCGGCCCTGAAGGGCTCCTTTGCCAGGGGAGTCAAGGCTCATGCCAGAACCACCGTGGCCATCCTGTTGGATAGCTCGTTGAGCATGGGCCGGGAAACCCCGCGGGGCTCGGTCTTCCGGTTAGCCAGGGACCGCGCTGTGGAGCTGGTGGATCTGCTCAAGGAGGGGGACGAGGCCTTGCTGGTTTTCTTCTCCGACACACCAACGCTGGTTACCCCGGAGGCCACCCACAATTTCCCCCGGCTGCGCCGGCTCATCGGCGAGGCTCAACTCTCCAACAGGACCACCGATGTGCGCAAGGCCCTACTGGCCACCTACGAGCTTCTGGCCGGATCGATGAATCTGAACAAGGAGATATACCTGCTCACGGACATGCAGCGGACCGGTTGGGCGTCCCTGGCGGAGGACTCTCTGGGAGTGGGCGGCGGAGCGCGGCTCTATCTTATCTCCGTGGCCCCCGATGCCCGGTGGAGCAATCTAACGGTGGATGCCGCGGATTACTCCGATCAGCTTCCCGAGGCGGGCAAACCCCTCGGGTTGTCGGCCACCGTCACGAATCGGTCTACGGGCGAGACGGAGCAGACCATCGTGGAGCTGTTTCTGGATAGGGTCCGCCGGGCGCAGCGCAGCGTCCAGTTGCCCCCCGGCCAGACACAGGGTCTCACCTTCACCACGGTGGTGGCTGAACCGGGGATCCACACCGGCTATATAGAGGTAACGGACAATCAGCTTGTGGCTGATAATCGGCGGTTTTTCACTCTGAACGTTCCCCACGAGATCCGGGTGCTCATAGTGGGCGACGATCCCCGGGCGGCCTTTTTTCTGAAAACCGCCCTGCGGCCTGATGAGCAAACCAGCGGGGTGATGATACCGGAGGCCATCTCCGCAGATGAGCTGCGGCAGCGGGATCTGGATGGAACGGATGTGGTCATCTTCGCCGATGTGCCCGAGCTTGATGGGGACCAGTTGTCCAAGGTGGACCGCTTCGTGCGCCAGGGAGGTGGATTGCTGATCCTGCTGGGCTCGGCCATCAACCAGCACTTTTACAATGACCACCTGCTGGAGCGCATCTGTCCCGTCACCATTCGTCAGGCTCTGGGCAGCCCCATTCAGCGGGGGTCGTATTTAACGATCGAGGATGTGGATTACGACCACCCTGTTTTTCAGATCTTCCGGCGCACAGAGAAGGAGGAATTTCCCTCTCCGAGGTTCTACATGGCCTATGACGTGGCACCCGGGGAAGGAGTTACGATTTTGGCATCCTTCAGCAATGGCTCTCCGGCCCTGTTAGAGAGCAAAACGGGCCGTGGTCGAGTACTGTTCTTGGCTACGGCCGTGGACCCTGACTGGACGGACATGCCCGTCCGGGGGACCTTTATCCCCCTGGTGCATCGCAGCGTTCACTATCTGGCCACGGCCCAGCCGGCGGCTGAAGAGGAACTTTTAGTGGGCACGAGGCTGCGCTGGGATCTGGCGGAGGTTCCCGGGGACCGGGAGATCACCTGTATTACTCCCGGTGGCCAGCGGGTCATGCTCAGGCCCTCGGGCCAGCGGGGCTACTCGGCGGCCACCTTCGAGGCCACGAACGAGCCGGGGATCTACCAATTTTCCCTGGGAGATGAGCTCCGGAAAGCTTTTGCTGTGAACGTTGACCTTCGTGAGTCGGACCTGGAGCCCATCGGCGCTGACCAGGCCCGGGAGCTTCTGGGCAAAGAGCAGGTTTTCACCGTTTCCCCCGGGGCCGACCTGGAGACGGCCATCCTGCAGAGCCGCTACGGCCGGGAGCTGTGGAAGGCGGTGTTGTGGGGTGTGCTGGCCCTGATGGTGGTGGAGATGGTGCTGGGCAGGAGTGGTGGGCGGAAGAAGGAGGATTTATCATCCTGAGCGGCAGCGAAGGATCTGCTTTTCCGGACGCGAGGAGAAGGAAAAGAAAAAGCAGGTTCTTCGGTCGTCTTCGTGTCGTTTCGCCCCACTTCGTTTCTCGGAATGACAGATATTGTTTATACTACTTGAAACCAGCCGCAGGAGGTCCTCATGAGCCCAAAACTCCCATTCCTAGACCTTCTCAAAACCCGCACGGTGCTCTTCGACGGGGCCATGGGCACCAGCCTGATCATCCGCGGCCTGGCCAGCGGGGAATCTGTGGAGAGTTGGAATATCTCCCGCGGTGAGGAGATCAGCCGGACACATCAGGCCTATGTGCAGGCCGGCGCCGATGTGATCCAGACCAACACCCTGGGAGGCACCCGGATGAAGCTGATGGCCTGCGGACTGGAGGAGCAACTGGTGGAGGTCAATGCCCAGGCGGTGCGTTTGGCGCGAGCAGCCTGTCATATGGAGGGATACGTGGCCGGGGACATCGGGCCCACGGGCAAGTTCCTGCCCCCGGTGGGCACCTGTACCCCGGGGGAGATGGAGAAGCCCTTCCGGGAGCAGGCGGAGGTGCTGGCCGGGGAGGGGGTGGATCTGTTTATCATAGAGACCATGTACGACCTGCAGGAGATCCTGGCGGCTGTCCGGGCAGTGCGCTCGTTCAGCGACCTGCCCATCGTAACCACCGTCACTTTCGAACGCAAGCCCAGGGGTTTCTTCACCATCATGGGCAACTCGGTGGCCGACTGCGCCCGGGAACTGGCCGGGGCCGGGGCCGATGTGTTGGGATCCAACTGTGGGATGGGCAGCGGCGAAGCGGTCGATCTGGCCCCCCTGTGGCGGACGGCCACCGGGCTGCCCGTTTTGATCCAGCCCAACCGCGGGCAGCCGGAGATGAAGGACGGCCGGCTGACCTATCAGCAGAAACCCGAGGCTTTCGCCGAGGATATAATCAGCATCGTCAAAGCTGGGATCGATGCCGTGGGAGGTTGCTGCGGGACCACCCCGGAATTCATCAAATTGATCCACACCCGGTTGATGGAAGAGGGTTTTATGCATGAAGAGAGATAAGGTGCAGACAGAACCTCAATTCATCCGTTACTTCCCCATACAGGTATCCCGTGGCGAGATTCTTCGCCTCCTGGGTGCGGGAGAGCAGAAGACGCAGCTTCGGAAGGACACCGAGAAGATTATCCGGGAAGCGGAGAGCCTCTCCCGGGAGCTGATCAAACCACGCGGCGTCTACCGAATCCTGAAGGACGCGGACCTGGAAAAGCTGGGCCCACTACAGGGCAAAGAGCTGGCCGGCCTGGGGCTGTGCACCATCGGCACGGAGTTAGAGGCCCGGGTCAAGGAGCTGATGGCCACCGGACACGAGCCCGAGGGGTACGTGCTGGATGCGGTGGGCTCTGTGGCCGCCGAGGCGACGGCCGACGCGATCAACGCCAAGATCTGCCACTGGGCCGCCGCTCAGGGTCTTGTGGCCACACCGCGGTTCAGCCCGGGATACGGCGACTGGTCATTGGAAGAGCAGCGGGTCATCTTCCGCCTGCTGCCCGCCGGCCAGATCGGGATGAGCCTGAACCCATCCTGTATGATGATCCCCCGAAAGTCCGTCTCCTTCGCCGTGAGCTTCAAAAAGGAAGCTTCCGCAGACAGACCGAAGAATCCCTGCGAACGCTGCGGGCTGGAGAATTGTCCATTTCGCAGGAAGTGAGACTGATGATTTTATGCTTTCTGGCCCAGGAAGGGCTGAGCAACATTCAATGATAATCCCACAGGAGGCTAGCTTGACCAACGCAAAACGACCGAAACTCGAGCTTCTGGAGCCCTCCGCCCTGGAGCGCATCGTGGACGAGGCCATGGATATCCTCAAAGAGGTGGGCGTGTTCGTGGAAAACCAGGAAGCACTGCAACTTCTTGGCGACGCCGGGGCGAAAGTGGATCCCGCCCAGAACCGGGTGCACATCCCTTCAGATTTAGTGGACAAGTGCCTGCAGACGGCTCCGGCCCACATTCAGGTCTACGACCGGAATGGAGAGCTGACCCTCGACCTGAGGGACGACAACATCCACTTCGACCCGGGCTCCGCCGCCCTGCGCATCTTCGATCCCCAGCAGGGCCAGCCCCGCGACGCCGTTACAGCCGACCTGGTGAACCTGGCCCGGCTGGTGGAGGAATTGCCCCACCTTCAAGCCCAGAGCACGGCCCTGCTCTCCTCAGATGTCCCCCAGGAGATGGCTGACCGCTACCGGCTGTACATCGCCCTCATGAACAGCACCAAACCGGTGATTACCGGCACATTCGCCAAGGAGGGCTTTGAAGTCATGCTCGAGATGCTGGTGGTGGTGCGCGGTGGGGAAGAGCATTTGCGGGACAAACCCCTGGCCATCTTCGACTGCTGTCCCTCCCCGCCGCTGAAGTGGAGCGATCTGACCTGCCAGAGCCTCATCGATTGCGCCCGGTCGGGGATCCCCG
>CBDUWG010000092.1:0-7131 GCA_965370845.1 uncultured bacterium | reverse complement strand
TGATGATGTTCCAGATACCCACATTCAGGGCCGCCCAGCCCCAGTTGTCCTGGGAGAGGGTGGCGTTATGAGGTCTAGTGGGGGGAAAAGCCATGCACTTGCTCGTCGTGAAATCGTCGAAATCCATCAGAAATGTGGACACCGGCGGGATCTGTGGAGCCTCAGCGAGATCCGGTTCTGTGGGATTATCCTCGCTGCAGGCGAAGATGAGAATTGCTACAGATACGAGCGATAAAAGAAGCAATGTGCAAAATTTCCTGCTGGTCCTTTTCATATCCCTGTTCCTTTCTCTATTCCTTATCTAAGATCGAACTGAATTCAAAGATCAGTTGTCCAGCCATATCTGATGGGTCGCCAGCAGGTTGATTATTCTCTCAACTGGCTAGGCTCATCGAGGGAATCTGGATGAAAATAAGCCTAATGGACTCGATGTGCCAGACTAACTGGAAGAAAGTTCAAGTGAACGCCAGCGCTGATCTGATTGTCCTTGCGCAGGTTGACAAAAAACCCCGGCGATATCATTCCAATATTGATCAAGCCGGGATAAATATTCACCCGAGCTTTATTGCCCTTTGTGCCTGATAAGATCAAAGATGCCATCAAAGAGTTGCTTTTATCATAAAAGAAACCCAATGTCCACACTAAAGATATCGTCTGCCAGCGTGTGCCGTTGGCGTTATCGACTTCGATAAGATCTTTTGCCCACAATCCACCGGCTGCGGAGAAACTGCTGCTATCAGGACGTTGGTAAGACAACCCCGTCATACCATGTACGCCCCAATGGCTAAAAGAGCTCCATGATTTTAAATAAGGCAGCTTTATTTTTATGGCAAAGTTTTGACCTACGTTCTTTACGGCGCGTAAATGAGGATCATAACCGGGCATAAAAGACCAATCTCGCATATGCAGGGTATGTCCAAAAAACCTGGTCACTCGATCGGAAGAAAACAGCAGAAGTCCCAGGGGATTAAAAATATACATATCCGCGATGGGATCCACATTGGGACCGACGTAACTATTATTTTCTACGACTTCACATAAAAAATGATAGCTGAACCAGGATGAAAGTGCGCACAACGTGGGCTTGGGATAGCCATGCCAGCGGTACCATTCTAGAAAAGCTCTGTAAGTAAAACCACCTCCGATGAGATGTAATTGATAATTAGGATAAAATTGGGCATTTTTTGGTTCAACGCTTGTAGGGAGCACCTCGCGGCGAATGAAATTCTCCCAGCCGAATTTCGAAATGGCCCCGAAAGGATGAGATAGATTATAGGTGACGTTTTTCGTACCAGTACGAAAATCTATATCATTGATGCTATTGGAACGATTGCTGATTTGGAGGATGCCAAAACCCCCATTGAGAATGACTGTCAAGGGGTTAAAGATGGCCTCCGAGCCGTAGGGTTTCCCGTGATAAAAATAGAAAGCTGAGTCATGGGATTGACAGTAAGTAGAAGAAACCAGGATGAAAAACAGGAGGCCAGAATAACCCAGAATGATAATGCTGCGTTTTGTCTTCTTCCTGGGCGGATTTTGAATATCTACAGTTCTAAGTTCCGCCGGCGATACCCGTTGCATCCGGACCACGACCTTTACAATAACAGACGGCGGCCACGGCTATAAAGGACCACAACCGCCGTCGGAGTTTTACATACTTCAAATGACTATGAATCCACCTCGATCACCTTCGTGCCGGCCATCTTGTCGCCCATCCGGCGGCCCTCAGGATCGGTGAGCACCAGGACGATCTCGATGATGCCCAGGATAAGGGAGATCACTCCCACCACAGGGATCAGTGCCCAGCCGATAACGGGTATGTACATGAGCACCTGCATGATAGCTCCCAGTGCGAACATCCAGTTGCGTTTGACGGATGTGATCGTATCTACATTTCCTCCCCCGTCCAACATCACAGGGCGTAGCTTCATGATTTTCTTACCGATGGAACGATGGTCCATGAAATCAAATTCGAGTCCGTCGCGCAGAAGCATGTAGGCGGCACCGATGAGTCCTCCGATGATGGGAATGAGGCCAACGACAAATGCACAACCCGCGTCGATGAGGGCAGCGAGGAATCTTTTACCCAGATCGGCTTTTCCGTTGCCCTTTGGTTTGGTCTCTTTTACTGGAGCCTCCGGTTTGGTCTCTTTTTCCGGGGTGGCTTGCTCTTCTGCCATAATTAATCTCCTTCTCGTAAGGGTTGTGCTCATCACGAACTGACGATTTGATCCGCGAACTGGTGAAGAGTTTCCGGCCTCCTTTAACAACTCCTGTCGTAGCTCAATTTATTTCCCTTATCAACCACCGTTAAAACGAAAGTGCTCCCGGCTAATCTTTTACCTCGATGACTTTGGTGCCGGCCAGCTTGTCGCCCCAGCGGCGCCCCTGAACATCGGTGATCAGCAGAACGATCTCGATAATACCTATGATAGCCCCGGCCCAGATAAGTAACGTTCTAAACCCATGGAGTGACCACATGAGCCTCCAGCCTAATAAGATGTAGCTGGATCCGATAGCCTGGCTGAGCGGTCCCAGGATGAACATCCAGTTGCGTTTGATGGATGTGTTGATGTCCACAGTTCCCCCGTCAACAGCCACCGGGCGCAGTTTCATCAACTTTTTGCCAATAGAGCGATGGTCCATGAACTCAAGGTCCAGCCCGTCGCGCAGCAGCATGTAGGCTGCCCCGATAAGTCCTCCGATGAGCGGGATGATCCCAACTATAAATGCCAGGACTCCATCGATGAGCGCGGCCGGGATCCGCTTTCCCAGATCAGCTTTTTCATTGCTTTTCGGTTTGCTTGGCGAGCTTTCCATGATAAACCTCCTTTAGGGATTCGAGACGATTAACTTGCTCGGCAGTCGACGAAACCCACAAAATGGCTAAAAACGTGCTGTATCTCCCCGGGTCTTTAAATAAGCGAGAGGGGATGGTTCATTATTCTTTTCCCTAAATCCCGTTTATAAGATTCTCAGAATTCCAGTCCCATGGAGAACCGGTGTACATATTCCAGACGGCCCCAATCGGAGCAGGCGTAATCGATCTTGACGGTGGTGGCCGCAGTCAGGGGGTAGTGTATCCCGCCGCCGAAGGTCAACCCCTGCTCACCGTCGTCCCTGCCCACGGCTTTGTAGCCGCCGCGCAGGGCGATGAGATCGTTCCACATCACTTCGCTGCCCAGGTTGATGGCCTCGTTGTTGTCGTTGGGATGCATGGCGTCCACGGCCACGGTCCAGCGCAGAGGTTCGCCGCTTAGCAGATCCATGGCAACGCCCACGCGGAAATTCAGGGGTAGATCCCAGGCTTGCGTATCCAGATAAGCTCCTACGGCTTCATTGTTGCCGGGGAGTCCAGGGTCGACGTCGTGAAAGACCGCGTTGTCCTTGCCTTCCATCTTCATTTTATTGCCGAAATTGGACATGGACATGCCGATGCGCATCTCTTTGAAGCGGGTGATGTACAGGGTTCCCACGTCAAAGGCGAAGCTGGAGGAGTTCATGTGCCAGATGTTCTGCCGGATATATTTTATATTGAAGCCAAAGGAAAAACGGTCCGTCAAACTACGGGCATAGCTGGCGGCCAGGGCGAAATCGCTGGCTCCCATGATCTCCCCGGTGCCCTCGGGTTTATCAACGGTGGTGACTTCCCACTCCCCGTAATCCAGGGCGGTCAGGGAAGCTCCCAGGGTGTTGTTCCCGATATGTACTACCACTCCCCCGAAGTTGAAGTTCGTGCTGGCCAGCCATTCGGCGCGCATCAATATAATCTCATTGCCAGCGAGAGAAGCCAGCCCGGCCGGGTTCCAGAAAAGGGCTGCGGCATCGTCGGCTATGGCCACGTATGCTCCCCCCAGAGCCGCAGCCCGGCAGCCTACCCCGATCTTCAGAAACTGGGCCGCGCTGGTGCCCACCTTGGTGGTGGCCACAGCGGGTCCGGCGGCCACCAGGGTTATCAGGAGAGCGAACAGGACTACTTTTCGCATGGGTTAACCTCCGCTGAAGCCCTATTTAATGATGGCGAATTTGCCGATTTTCTCTCCGATGGACGATTCGATGTGGTAGATATAGATCCCATAGGCGATTTCCATATCGTCCTTGGACAGTAGATTCCACGATTCGGAGCCGTCGTAGAGATCGTCATCGTGCTCAATGGTCTGCACCAGGTCCCCGTAGATGGTGTAGATGCGAATGGTACACCGGCGGGGCAGGTGGATGAAGTCGATCCGGCGTTCTCCCCGGCCGTGGCCGGGGGGGATGTCCGGTGGCAGGGTCTCCCATTTAGCCGCGCTCACGTAAGGGTTAGGTACAACTTTGATCAGATCCAGCTGGTTTTTAGTGGCCCCGGCTGTGCTGGGCACATGGGTGCTGAAGGTGATCTGGTCGCTGGCCGTCAGGGGTTCGGCGATCTCGATGAAGGCCACATCCCCGGCCTGGGGATCGATCCTGGTTACGATGGTATCAACGGGTTCGACCACAAAGCTGTCCACAGTGACCCAGACGGTGTCCATCACCACCGAGTCGGGCGGGGCGGTGAAGGTGGCCAGCCAGGTGCCCTTGGGCGCGCTGTTTTCGTATAGTACCGGCAGGACGTCGTCTCCGCTGGTCACATAAGAGTCTGGGTCGTTGCTCTGGTCTTTGTCGTAGAAGATGAAGTCGCTCTGCACCCCCTCGCTGACATTCCATACCTGAAACTTGACCGGCTGCGGGCTGATGATCTTGGATGTGTCCGCTATCGAGTCGAAGAAGCGGATCTCGTAGTCTGCGGGATAGCGAATCCCTCCCGAGGGGAAGAGCTCGGCGGTGATTTGGTAGTTGCAGCCGCCCACGGTCCAGGCCAGCAGGCTGTCGATGACGTCCACTGTGTCCACGTCGTCGATGGTCAGATCCAGCCCGTCGAAGATGAGCTCTTGTCCCTCCAGGCTGGTGTTATTCTCCTCCACCAACTCTCCCAGATCCTCATCCAGGATGGAGAAGATAGTCCAGGCAGCGGAGGTGTCGTCGAAGGTGATCCGGTACTGGTGGCCGGTGATTTCCTGCGGGTCCAGTACCTCTATGGAGATGGCCGCGTCGGCATTGCCCTGATGGGTCAGGCTGACGATCTCCGGGGCCACGTAGCCCAGGGGACGGGCGTTGGGGACCAGGGCGACGATGTTCGGCTCGGTGACTTGATCCGCATCTTTGATAGCCTTGCCGCACTCTACCGGGGACACGAACTGCTCCTGGCTGCCCTTATCGTAGGAACAGACGGCGTAGTAGTAGCGGATGCCGTTGGTCACGTTCCGGTCCGTCCAGGAGTGCACCAGGCCTGTGTCGTCGCCCATGTAGAAATGAATGCCGGAGCTGTTTGGGTCTGTGGCCGGCCGGCCCTGGTTATCCAGGGGGTGCGAGCCGATGATGCCATCGACCAGATCGAACCGGGCGATGGGCTCCCAGTAGACCTGCACGCCGCGATTGTCGGTGATGGGATTACCCCAGGTGGCCCCCCGGTCGGTGCTGCGGTAGATGGTGTAGCCCTCGAAGTCAAGCCCCAACAGGGGATCAACCGATTTCTCGGCGATCTCGTCCCAGTAAAGGGTCACCTGCCCATCCCCGGCCACGCCTGTCACGTTGGGCGCAAAAGGTGCCTTGGTGCTCTGGTAACCTGAGCTGTAGATGCTCTGAGCCACTTCGGCGTTATTCCACAGATCCACGCTGTCGGCTCCCACGATAATGGCGATGGACATGGGCTGGGCCTCTCCCGGCTCCAGAGAGAAGTATCCCGAGCCGAAGAAGAAGACGTTATCGCCGATGGGAAAGGTCTCCGAGAAGCTGCCCGGGGTCAGGGCGATCCAGCCCGTTGAGTCGTTACCGGCATTGAAGGGGCTGTTGTAGTCGTAGCTCATCATGCTGGTCATACCCAGCTGGTCGCTCTCGTCGATGTCCCGGATCTCGAAGTCCGGCTCCCCCACGGTGGGCAGGCCATCCCCCTCGCCCTCGTCCTCGGTGCCGGGGATGCCGTCGGCTCCCACGTCGTCGGAGAGCTGGTCCAGGTCATTGGGGTCCTGCTGGGCCTGTTCGTCGGTAGCTTGCCAGTCGCCATCGTCGTCGATGCCGTTGTACTGAGACTCATCGATCATCCCGTCGCCGTCGTTGTCGATGCCGTCATGATCGTTGAAGGGGCTCTCCAGATATTTGAAGCCCACCCAGCCCACGTCGCCGGGGAAGTTCGGGCTGCTGTTGTCGGTGTCCCAACTATAGACGAAGTTGTTCTCTCTGTCGAAATCCACGCCGTCATCGGCGAAATCCGGATAGCCGCCCACGTCCAGGTCGACGAAATAGCCGGCCACCACCTTGTCCAGGCGCTTGTTGCCGACATTCTTGATCTCGTAGACGAAGAAGATGATGTCCTCGGCGATAGCCGCCGCCCACTGATAGCCCCGGGAGCTGATCTCGATGGCCAGCCCCTGCAGGGTGTCTGTCTCCGGATAGTAGTCGTAGATGCCGGCGGCATTGCCCACGCCGTTAGAGGCCTGGTCGCTCATCACGAAGTAGCTCTCCTGGTCGGCGGTGATCACCCCGGGCCCGAACTGGCCGGGCCACTCGGTCCACTCCGTAGGCCAGGTAGAGGGATCGTCGCTCATGGCCGGGCTCTCGTTGGGCAGGGGGGCGGAGAAATTGGGGTAGGGCTCCAGATCGTCGTCCCCGCCGTCCAGGATGCCCTCGATGGTGCAGTGAATGGTGTCCGGCTCCCCGGTGGTCATGTCGATCCTGATGAACTCGGCGGCTATTATCGGTCCGAACTCGTAGCCGTACTCGTGGCCGCTGTAAGCGGGCCACTCAATGCGTGGGGGATAGCGGCCGATGGAGCCAAAGTTGGTGAATAGGGTCCTGACCCTGTTTCCGGCGTGAATGCCCGCTTTTCGATCGGGGTTGACCAGGGACTTGGCCAGGCTTTCCCTGGCCTGTTGGTCACTCATGTGCTTCTGGCCCGGTTGGCCGGCCCAGCTTTGCTCTGGAGCCACAAGTCGGAGGCTGGCCAGGGCGACAAGCAGCAGGATAAACAGGCTCAATCCGCTGGATTTTTTCATCCTCTTTCCTCGTTTTACTGGTTTAATGACTTAAAAAGCTATTTCACGACAGTCGAGAATT
>CBDUWG010000091.1:0-7140 GCA_965370845.1 uncultured bacterium | reverse complement strand
TGTGGGACAGATACCGGCGAAGTTTTTGAAGAGATAGAGTGTTGAGTAAATTGTCTTTCTCCAGCCAGCCCCTTCGGGCCACGGCCACCCCCAGATGCATCATCCACAGCTGGTCGGAGTGGTGGGCGTCGGTGCCGATGGAGAGTTTCACCCCCATCTCGGCGGCTCGCCGGCACTGGATGTCGTTTAGGTCCAGCCGATCATAGTAGGCATTGATCTCCAGAGCCGTTCCGGTTTGGGCTGCTTTGGCGAATAGCTTCTCCAAGTTTGCCCGATAAGGAGGGCGGCTGCTGATCAGTCGCCCGGTGGGATGAGCCAGGATGTCCACGTGAGGATTCTGCAGAGCCGAGAGGAGCCGCCTGGTGATCTGCTCCTCCGGCTGTTTAAATCCCGAGTGGATGGCGGCTACTACCACGTCCAGCTTTTTCAGGATTTCGTCGGGAAAATCCAGAGTACCATCGCTCTTGATGTCCACCTCTGTTCCGGCCAGCAGGGTGATGGTGGAGAGCTTCTCGTTGAGCCGGTGAATTTCCGCTATCTGTTTCAGAATTCTCTTTTCGCTGAGACCGCCGGCGAATTTGAGGGATTGGGAATGATCGCAGATGGCCACATACTGGTAACCTCGTTCCCGGGCAGCCAGGGCTACCTGCTCGATGGTATCCGAGCCGTCACTCCAGTTGGAGTGTACATGCAAGTCCCCGCGAATCTCTTTTTCCTTCACCAGCCGGGGCAGCTTTCCCCGAGCGGCCAGAGCTATTTCCCCTCGGTCTTCCCTCATCTCCGGGGGGATCCAGTCTAAACTCAGAGCCGCGTAAATCTCCTCCTCTTTTCTTCCTCCTATTTTCCGTTTCCCCCGAAAGACCCCGTACTCGCTGATCTTCATTCCCTTGGCCTTGGCGATTTCCCGAAGGTGGATGTTGTGTGCCTTGGAGCCGGTGAAGTACTGGAGAGCGGCGCCGTGCGAGGCCTGGGGAACCACGCGCAGGTCTACCTGTATTCCTGGGTGGACGATGACGCTGCCCTTGGTGGCTCCGGCGGCCAGAATCTCCTGTACCTGAGGCATTTTGGTGAAAACCTCGATAATTCCCCGGCCATCGCCTCCGACCACCAGAATGTCGATATCCCCGATGGTTTCCTTCATCCTGCGCAGACTGCCGGCGGGAAGGATCGTTCCCACCTTGATCCTCCCTTTGATTTGCTCAACGATCTCGTCCACGATGGGGATGGCCACGCCCAGAGGGATGCGCTTTGCACTCTGGCGAAGCAGGGCGATGCCTCTGAGGATATTTTCCTCCTTTTTTGGTCCCATGCCCGGCAGATCACGCAGTCTTCCCTGCTTCACCCCTTTTTCCAACTGCGCAACGGAGGAGATGCCCAGAGTCTTGTGGACCAGGACCACCGTCTTGGGCCCCATTCCCGGAATGGTCATCATCTCCAGCAGACCTTCGGGCAAGCTCTGGCGAATCTGCTCGTATTTGGATATCCGGCCGGTTTCCAGATATTCCCTGATCTTCTTGGCGATGCCTTCGCCAATTCCGGGGATGTCTCGCAGGGTTCCCGCTTGGCTGAGCTTCTCGATGTTCTGGGATAGATCCCGGATAATTCGGGACGCCTTGCGATAGGCGTTAATTTTAAAAACATTCTCCTCTTTAAGCTGCAGAATGTCCGCCATTCGCTCGAACAGTTCGGCGATCTCTTTGTTTTTCACGTTTTTTCCCCCGGCTCAGGCTCGTGGTTGTGAACCATACCCCAAGCTTTCTGGGGTGGCGGGCCGTGGTCGAGAGTGAGGCGGCTGGCTATTTTTGAGATTCTGGTGGTGTGCAGGGTTGATTTGCGGAAGAGCCACAGGAAAAGCAATAGCCCCGAGCATCCTACCAGAAGGCTGGCAGCCAGGAAAGACAGGGGTAGGGAATCTGCCTGAATGGGAAATGCCAGGACCAGAGCCAGGGTGTTGTTACAGCTGTGAGCCAGCATTCCCGAGAGAACGGAATTGGTGCGCATCACCATGTATCCCATGAGGACACCTAGGAGACCAACCGGCAGAAAGCGCAGTCGTCCGTGCAACAGCCCAAAGGATAGGGCGACCAGTAACAGGCCCGGCCAGTTGCCCAGCCGTCTCTCCAGACTTCCCTGCAGCAGACCACGAAAGAGCAGTTCCTCGGCGATGGGGGCGATAACCCCCACGGCCAGGGCAACCATGAGCAGGTCTGCGGCGCTTTCGAAGCTGAAGATCTCCCGCAGCAGCTTCTCCTCTTTCTCCAGCAGATAGAGGATTTGAGGGGGCAGCTTGCCCATGCGCAGGGCCAGTTCCACAGAGGAGCCGGCCAGAAGGGTAAAGCAGAGGGAGGCGCCTGTGATCCAGCAGGCCGGCCGGAGCGAGATGCCGTTCAGTCGCAGAGTCTGCCTGGGGTCGGGACTGACCCGGAAGACGATGATCACCGCCGGCAGGATGAGTCCCAGGATCAGGGAGGCGATAACGCTGGCGTTTTTCCCCAGGCTCCCCCTGGTCAGCGTTAGGACCAAAATCTGGAGCAGCACGCAAAAAGTGAGAATGGAGACCGCCCAAAGGACCTGCAAGTGGGGTTGGGGGCCGGATTGAGGGACTTCCCGCTGCAGAAAAGGCATCTGTATTTCTCCCCGCTGAGGCTGTGAGGCAGACAAAGGTCGTTCCTATTCAAGTTCTGCCGCTCGTTTGCCCACGGCATGAACGTAGATAGCCATCTCTTCTTGCCCGTCAACCCCTAGCAGCGTGTTCAGCTTTTCATCGTTAAACGCTCCCACTGCCACACTGCCCAGCCCCAGAGAGGTGGTTTGCAGATAGATGTTTTGGCTGATGTGGCCGGCTTCCATGTACACATATCGGTTGCCCCGCTGGCCATACCGGTCGGTGGTTCGATGGAAGATAGCCGTCATCACCAGGGCGACGGCCGCCTGGCCCACGAAATCCTGATGTAGGCAGCACCGGCTTATCCTGGCCCGGTAGTCATCGGCTTTTACCAGGTCTAGGGCGTGCCGCTGGGACGAGTAATGGTAGAGGCCCTGCTGAAGGTGGCGAACATTGTTGACCACCACGTAGAGCTCGATGGGATAGAGGGCGCCTGCCGAGGGCGCGGCTCGAAGCGGAAAAGAGCCCCTGTGGCCGGTGATCCCCTGGGCGGAGAACAACAGCTGGGAGAGCTCCCTCAGGGTCAGCGGTTCGGCGGAATACCGTCTGATGGATCTTCGAGCCCCGATGGCCTCTTCGGTGGTCATTCCTTTCATATCCGGTTTTGGCAAAGGGACACTCTCTGCCTGCGGATCTCCATCTTCCCCTGGCGAGCCGCCAGGATGAGAGAGACCAGAACTGCCTGCGGTCAGAGCGAGAAAGACGGTCAGAGCCAGGGAGAAAATCCACCTGTTCATCGGCATCTCCTGTGTGTAGCAGGGAAATTATGCATCTGGTAGGGCAAAATGAGGGTTAGCTGACGACCATGGTTGTTGATGAAGTCCCCGTAGCGATTTTCAAGGCCGGTTTCCGTTGGACAGGCCGAGTGTAAACAGCGGTCCGAAATTGGAAAAGCTCGACCGATACGGTTAAATAAGGGGGGGAGAAGAAGAAGGTCAACAAAGCCAATTCTTTTCGGGGGATAGGTTCAAGAGATATTAGCTGCCAGCTTCCTGACCAGTTCCACCGGCAGGAGACAATGAGGTGCGCAGGGCTTCATTTATCCAAACATTTTTCATAAAACTCCCGGTGCTGGGGGTCGATGTCCATGAGCAGTTCGAAGGCCTCCTGACCACCAGGGTCCTCCATGAAAATATCGGCCATTTCCCGATAGTGCTGGGTGAAAAATCTGGCTATCTGTTCCTTCTGTTCCCTTGATGGTTCTTCATCCCCTTCCTTTGGTCTCAGAATACCATCAATCATAACCAAGGCATAGTGACAGTATCGCCGGGCATCTTCAATCATCTCGTTTTTCCAATGATCCAGGGCACGGAAATAAACGGCCAGCATCTTCCGAAAAGGCAGGTTTTCATCAGCCAGTATGGCGTCCAACTCCTCTGAGCGACGGTTCCACCCGGCATAATATTCGCTGAACAAAGCCTTCTGAACTACATCCCGGGCTTGTTTGAAGTAGGGGTCTCCGCCCAGGGTGGCCCGCTTATCCATCTCATCTCCGATGATCAGATAGGCATAGAAATCCAGCAGGCCGGTCAGCGAATTATAGAAGATGGCGTCATGCTCCAGCGATTTATCGGGCTGGTAAGCGAAGTGACAGTTTTTGTCAAGATATTGAAGATCGATATTGTTGGAGGCATGGATCCTGGCTCCGTAGCGATCCTCGAAGCTCACGCTCTCGTCCGTAAGGTACATGCGGAAAAAAAAGGGGATGAGCGGCTCGCTGAAGTCTTCGATCCACTCATGATCGCGGAAGTACTCCTCCATCTCCTGGCCCAAGTTCTCCAATTTCTGCTGTTTTTCCGAGGGGAGAAGCTCGGTGAAAAGCTCGACCTTGACATCCATCTGCTCGGCTTCGGCCCCAGGTGACATGAGCCCGAGCAATATCACGATCAAAGAGATCACAGCCACCATCTCGATACAGCGGACTGCCGGAAGCCTTCTTTTTTTTATCTCTGCAGAGAACATGATCATCCTCCTGGAGAATTATTATAAAGAATTTCAATCTATGTAATGAATAAGGGATTTTCTCCTCTTTGTCAAGAGAGTTTTTTTTCTGTGTCCTGGGGGTACGGTTAGTTTTATCTATGGATTAGGATCAAACATTTCCCCCAGGAGCAAAGTTTCCCTTGACATCACATTGTCTCGGTCATAAATTTTAAAGTTATGTTACCTTATTCCTGAGGATTGTCATGATCGTATTTCGCCAAGATCTCTGTGACCATTGCGGCACCTGTTTGAGCGTTTGCCCCCAGGATGCCATCGTGCTGTACGAAAGGGAAATCTGTCTTGTGGAGGAACGCTGCGATGGTTGCCAGCGGTGCCTCATCGTCTGTCCTGTGCGAGCTGTGGAGGTGCAGAGATGATCACCAGCCGTCAAGCGGACGCAGTGGTGATTGGTGCCGGTCCGGCTGGATCTATGGCCGCCACAAAGCTGGCCGAGAGGGGAATGAAGGTGTTCCTGGTGGACAAGCGAAGCCGGGTAGGGGTTCCGGTGCGGTGCGCCGAGGGGGTGGGAAAGCTGGGCCTGATGAAATACGTTACCCTCCGGCCGCAGTGGATTTCAGCGGAAATCGAGTCCGTACGGCTATACGCTCCCAACGGAGATCACGTCCAGCTTGCCCAGAATGCCCACGGTGTGATATTGGACCGGATGGTCTTCGACGGCGATCTGGCCACAGGCGCCGTGGAGGCTGGAGCAGAGCTGCTTCTGCAAACATATGCCTCCGGCCTTCTGATGGATAGAGGGTGTGTTGGGGGAGTGTACCTGAGAGGTCCGAGCGGAGAAAAGATCACCGTTCGGGCGAGACTGATCATCGCCGCCGATGGCATCGAGTCCCGCGTGGCTCGCTGGGCAGGGATCGACAGCACTCTGGCCATGAAAGATGTGGAGGTTTGCGCCCAGTATTTCATGGGCGGCCTGGAGTCGCTACCTCCCCGATGTGAGTTCTACTTTGGCCGCCATGTTGCTCCCGGGGGCTACGCCTGGATCTTTCCCAAGGGGCCGAACACGGCCAATGTAGGTCTGGGCATCTCCGGGGATCATGCCGGTAGACGTTCGGCCAGGGAGTATCTTGACGCCTTCGTGGAAAGGGTTGTTCCCGGTGGGCAAAAAAGGAGTTTTGTGGCCGGTGGTGTGCCGGTAAGCCAGCCGCTGAAAAAGGCCTATGCTCCCGGACTTCTGGTGGTTGGAGATGCCGCTCGCCAGTCGAATGCCCTGTCCGGCGGGGGCATCATCCCCGCTCTGGAGGCGGGATGCCTGGCCGGCGAGGTGGCCGCTCAAGCTCTGGCCGAGGAAGATCTTTCCGAGAGATCGCTGTCTCGATATCAGAGAGCCTGGAACCGATCTCTGGGGCGATCCTATGCACGGTATTATAGGCTCAAGGAGGCCGTAGTTCGCCTTCCGGATGAGACCCTGAATGCCACAGCCAGGGCTCTGCGGGCCAAAGATTCCGGCCAGCTCAACCTGTTCCGGGTTTTTATGATGGCCTTGCGGAGCAAGCCCGGTCTCATCCTGGACATTCGCCACCTCTTTTTGCCCCAGGGCGGAAGTTGAGCCAGATGGGGTTGGTCAAGGCATGCCACGTTCTGGCTGCAGAGGCCGTTTCCAGTTCCAGCCGAAAGTAAGAGTTCTGCCTTATCTTGAACGGTCCCTCCGGCAAGCTCACCTGGCCGGGGTCCGAAAAGTCCCGGCCCCTGCGCAGGCTGCGAAGTCTTCTCTCCCTGCCCCCGATTATCCCCCAATGTAAATCGATGCGCTCCAGGGCCCCGAACTCCGCGGAGCTTTTGGCGCAGATCTGCGCGGTGAACTCCTCTCCGGCAATGGACTGGCCCAGGATGGCCTGCTGTCCCTGTTCGTTCTGAACCTGAAAGATGGCCAGGGGGCCGTCTGTGACCACGGCCTGTCCCTGGCGAAGAGCCCGGAGCAGGTTCTCTTGACTTAATTCCCGGGAGCAGTATAGATATGTTCTCACCTGTCCGAAGATCTGCTCTGTAGATTCTCTCATGGCCAGGAAAGGGAGTTTTAACTGCCGGAAACGGCTGAAGTTGCCGTGAGCGTCGCTGCCGCCGATGTTATACAGCCGTTTTCCCTGGAGCAACAGCCGCACCCAGCGGCTCAGTCCCCTCTCCAGCTCCAGGTTTCTCCTGCCATTCCAGATCTGCAGTCCAGATAGTCCGGGGAGTATGCAGTCCTTCATCGTCCAGGACCCTCGCCGGAGCAAGATCTTTTCCAGGGCTGAGCCGGACTCCTGGGGATGGGCCGCATAGGCTACCCCGCCGGAGGCGCCGATGATCTCCAGAACCTGCTCTATTTTCAAGCTGGGCTCTGTATGCAGCCAGCGTTCGGCGCTGTCTCCGCTTCCGGGGATGAAGGTGGGTACCCCAAAGGCCAGCAGGTGAACATTTCTGTTGCGGGCATTTCCGCAGGAGACCTCTTCGCCCAGCAGAGTAACGAAATTTTCTTTGCGCTTGTTCAGCTT
>CBDUWG010000090.1:0-7235 GCA_965370845.1 uncultured bacterium | reverse complement strand
ACAAGGACAAGGGAAGGGAAAAGAGGAGCAAAAAAAGAAGAGAGATGATATCCCCCATTTGCCTGGTGCATCTTAAGGGAGAGCATATTTCGATGAGCTGATTACCCTCTGGGAGCATTGATGTTAGATGGTAGTGAGATAGGGAAACGAGATCCAGAGGGGAAAGCAGCTCATCTTTCCGAATGATAGTCAGGTGCCCTCCGTCTATTGTCTGCGCTGTTTTGTGAACGGATTTGTGCCGTTGAAAGATTCTTATTTTCGTCTGGCCTTTTTAGCTTTCCCCTTTAGTTGGCAATCTTCCGCGTGAGAAACAGAACATGCACAAGCGTTTCTCAGACCTCCCCAGGATATGTCGCCTTTTTGTTTTTGCTGTCTGGATTTCGGCGGCGGCATTTCTGATATTTGCCCTGCTCAAGATGCAGGTCCCCGAACACGCCGTGCTGAGCTCTGGCGAGCTTTTATTTTGGGCATCTCTTGTAATTCTCTCTGAATCTCTAGTCATTTATCTTCCATTTAGTGGTTGTTTATCAATTGGAACCGCAATAGATATTCCAATTATTCTAATGTTTGGGCCAATGCTCGCGGCTGTTTATGGGATTCTTGGAGCATTATCATCCTCTTTGGTTACTCGAAGGACCCCTCTTTATAGAGTTCTATTTAATATAGGACTATTTATCCTTACTATGGGAATTTCCTCATGGGTTTATCAAGAACTCGCCCCCGGTGTGGACTTTGCGCAAAACCCCCGATTAATCGCTGTTTTTATTCTCACGATCATAGTCTATTTTGTCCTCAACAGCGGTCTGTTGAGCATCGTGATCGGATTAAGCGAAGGTATATCGCCGAAAGCTATCTGGGTTGAGAATCACTCTTGGACTATAAGTTACTTACTTATCCTGGCGGCCATTGGCTATCTTATGCTGATGGTGAATTTTACGCTGGGCAAGTGGGCAGTTATATTGCTGCTGTTACCCGTCTTGTTGATCCGGAAGGCATATAGCCAATACATGGATTTGAAAAAAATGCAAGACCAGCTCGTTCAGTCGGAGAGGTTAGCTGCAGTTGGGCAGATGGTTGCTGGTATCTCTCATGAAATAGACAATCCCATCGGCATTATTATGGGATACAGCGATTATCTTCTGCAAAAGATGTCTAACAGTGACTCAAGAATTCAGGATGTCAAGACGATAAGGAAAGAGGCTGCGCGTTGTAAGACCACTGTTCAAGAATTTTTAAATTTTGCCCAACCAAAAGCAAAGGTAAAAGTCGTCAATGTAAACACAGCGGTAAGCAATGTTATTTCCCTCCTGCGACACGATATCGCTTCCCGGAATATTGAGGTTTTCTTTGAGGAGAACGCCACTCTGCCAAGCATCAAGGGCGATATTAAACAGTTGGAACAGGTTTTTTTCAATATTATGCTCAATGCCTTTCAGGCTATGCCAAATGGGGGAAGTTTACATATTTCTGCGGGCATTGCTGAGAATCCTCATCAGGAGGGAAGGTTCTTTGCTGTAAGAATATTGAAAAAGCAGAGCAAGGACAACGTGATTCAGGTGAAGTTTAAAGACACAGGCTGTGGTATTCCGAGAGAAAATCTTAAACAACTATTTATGCCTTTTTTTACCACCAGATCCGAAGAGGGAGGCCGAGGATTGGGTCTCTTTGTAAGTCATCAGATTATCCAAGAGCATGGGGGTTCTTTCCAGATTGAAAGTGAACTTGGCAGGGGAACGTTAATTATAGTGAGTTTACCGTTCATCCGCGATAATTAAAGGAAGGTATCATTGACTGGCAAAAGCGATGTTGGAGGAAGAAATCTGCTTGTCGTCGACGATGAGGAAAACATGCGACGACTGCTAAAAAAAGTTATGACCGAGCGGGGATTTCAGGTAGACCTACTGCAGGATGGCCAGGAAGCGATCAAGAAGGTGGTGCAGGAACCGAATCGCTACGACATTATTATGCTGGACATCCGATTACCAGGAAAAAATGGAATAGAAGTTTTAAGAGAAATTCGGGAGATTAATTCGGAGATCGCAGTGATTATGATGACCGCGTATGAGTCTTTAGAAACTGCGGTCCAGGCGATTCGGGAAGGAGCCTATGACTATCTAATTAAGCCCGTGGGAGTGGATGAACTGCTCATTTCCGTAGAAAGGGCGCTGGAGAGAAAGCTGCTTCGGTTGGAGAATATATATCTGAGAAAAGAGGTCGAAGATAGGTATTTTTTTGCTAACATCATTGGCAAAAGCGATAAAATGCAGGAGGTTTATCGAATTATTGAGAGTGTCTTAAGTAGTCCTGCGCCGGTTTTAGTCGAGGGAGAGAGTGGTACAGGCAAGGAATTAATTGCCAGAGCCGTTCATTATAACGGGTGGAGGAAAGAGAAGAAATTCGTGGCTGTAGATTGCGGAGCTCTTCCGGAAAACCTTATAGAGAGTGAGCTTTTCGGTCATAAAAGGGGGGCTTTCACCGGAGCGAGTCAAGATAAAATAGGATTGTTTGAGGAGGCGAACTACGGCACCATTTTCTTAGATGAAATCTGCAATATCAATCCTAGCACTCAGGCGAAGCTCCTGAGAGTTTTACAGGAAGGTGAGATAAAACGCGTGGGTGAAGTTCGATACCGGAAAATTGATGTGAGGGTCATATCGGCGACCAACAGGAACCTGAAGGAAGAAGTAAAAAAGAGCCAATTTCGCGACGATCTCTACTACAGATTGAACGTTATTCACATCAAATTGCCAGCTCTGCGCGAGAGGAAAGAGGATATTCCTCTGCTCGCTAATCACTTCTTGAGTTCTTACAGCCAAAAAGTAAGGAAGCAGGTGGGCAGAATTGAAGATGATGTGATGAACCTCCTGATGAATTACTCGTGGCCTGGAAATGTCCGTCAACTGCAAAACGAGATTAAAAAGATGGTTACTTTTATTGGCCCAGGAGCAAATCTAAGCATTGAGTTTGTATCCGATGAAATCAGGGATGCAGACCAACTGTTGAAGTTCAGTCAGGCTGGGGGCGAGAGATCTTTAAAATTCAAAGTGGCCAATTTAGAGAAAGAGCTTATCCTTAGAGAGCTAAAAAATAATAAGTGGAATAAAAGCAGAACCGCCACTAGCCTTGGACTGAGTCGCAAAGGGTTGGATAAAAAAATTCTCAGGTATGGATTAGATCGACGGATTAAGCAAGGGAAGAGGAAAGCTTAAGAAGAGAGTATTTAGTACCCATAAAAACCTTTTTCCGTAGTCCGAAAATGACGCGATATTTCTGGTCTGCACACGGAACCCAACATCTTGTGTACTAAGTATACATCTTTGTGTAAGAGAATCTCGAGTCTAGAAGGTTGCTCCCCTTCGTAAAGATGGGTAAAACACGTTGTCTTAGTGCCATCTACCACAACAGTAGATGGCATTTCTCTTTTTGGCACAAAGGTTGCCTTATCTTCTGTATTGTGAAGGGAGAATTGATTGATTCCCCAGGGCCGTTGACTTTCACCGAAGAGAGGAGTTCTCGTGGCTGAGATTAAGTTGCCCAATCTGAATCGGGTCTATCTGGTGGGGAGGTTAACCAAGGATCCTGAAGTAAAGCAAACTCCGACTGGAAAGTCGGTTCTTAATGCCAGGATGGCCGTGAATAACCCATACAGAGACAGTGATGGTAATTGGCAGGAAGAAGTGACCTACATCGATGTGGTTGCCTGGCAAAGACTGGCCGAGCTTTGTGGTGAATATCTCCACAAAGGGAGCGCCGTGCTTGTGGAGGGTCGGCTGCGGACTCGCTCCTGGGAAACCGATAAAGGGAAGCCACGGAGCGTCATCGAGGTCAGGGCGGATCGGGTTCAATTTCTGGATAAAATTAGCAAGGCAGATAAGGAAGTTGAGCTCGAAACTGTTGAAGAATGATGAATAGGTAAGCAGAATAGCGAACATAAGGGGGAGTTCCAGACACGCCATCGGTTTGGTGGAGTTTTCCTTACAATCCACGCTCCGCTCGGACTCCACCAAACTCCCCCTTTAAATCTCTGGGAGAATATGAACAAGCCTCTGGGGGCCCAAAGTAATTTTCCTGCAAGCCTCAGATTCATACGATCTTTGCCACCTGAATACCAGGTGGTTTTTTTCTGCCATTTTGGGGTTGCCATTTGTCTGATCTTGAGGTATACTTAGCAAGTATTTGCACAGCTTTAGATTGACGATAAGCTTTTCAGGACCCACTTTAGCGAAGATATCTGGTGGACGCAAGCACCGGGTTATTACAAATACCCGTTGTACACAAACTGCATTTGCCGGACTTGAGGGCTCTAATAAACTGTGGGAGAAAGTACAGGGAGTCTTTTCATGAAAGACCCGTCTAATCTCATCTCCGATCTACGCCGGGCCATGATCAAAGGAGATCTCCCTCCCTGGCGGGCGGAAGCTGTTTTCTGGACAAAGGGGTGAAGAGCCCGAACCACTTTTACCTGGCTGCCTTGACTCGCAAGGCCTATATAGAGGAAGTTTCCGGTGAGAAATTTTGTCACCTCCAGGTTATGGACAAACCCTACCTCCGATCCTGGCAGTGCCCCAAGGATGGCATCATCTACAACCTCGAGGCACAGGAGAAGGACCTGACGTGTACTGTATGCAGATCGTCCCTTAAGCCATACAAGGGGTCTGGAGTCGGCTATGCACCTTTGGTTGCATCTTATGTGGCCGGGTTGGAGGACTACATCTCCTACTGTGGCCAGATCACCATCAAAGGTGACGTCGATAAAGATTTTATCAACCTCACCTCCATGGGTCCGGGGATGTCGGCCATCGGTCTGGCCAGGGGTTGTTTTCTGGTCAACCGTTGGGGTGGAGCAGAGGTTAAGGTGGAACCCCTGGCCACAACGGCGCGCTGCATGGGCCATATCTTCGCCGACCCCGGGGTGCGCCATAAAGCTCAAGAGATCATCCAGGCTAATTTGGATAAGCTGAAAGTCATTGTCAACGAAGGTATGGCCAAGGTGGGGGCGCAGGTGGGAGAGGTCGTGTTCGATACGGGTGCCCTTGGTTCTGATTACTTTCTCTACGTCTGTTTTTACGCCGACCTGCCCGAGTATCGCGGTCATGGTGAGATGAGCTGGTCCGTGGGCCAGGCCCGGGAGATGGCAGATTCCATTCTAAGGAAGGCAGGGGTGGATTTCAAACTGAGCGTCATCGCCCAGGGGTATGATGGCGATTACAAACCAAGCCCCTCCAACAAACGTGGCCGGCGGGCCAGTGCCCAGGTGCGTGTTCCGGTGAAGGAGATGGAGGATTTTCTGGGCAAGCCGGTGGATCGTTTTTTAGCCTTCAATGAGATGGATCGCCTGGGCGTGGAGAAGCTGGGCTGGTTCTACCACACCGGCATGGGGGCGGAGGTTATCTCCGGGTTATACAAGGCCACCCGGGTGAATCCGCGTATGCCTATGACCACTTGCCTGGAACGCATCTATGCACATGTCGAGGGGAACGATCTGGTCTACGGTGTGGAGCTGCCTACCGTAGAGGTTGGGGTGTGGTCTTCCATAGAAGGCGGGATCCCACCCACCGGGCGGGAGGTGATGCGCATCATGGGCATCACCAATACCAGAGAGTTCTGTGCCAATTTAGCCGCCCAGGTGATGGCCGGGGAATTTAATCTAGCCTGTGAGATCGTCAGGGGGAAGTTGTATACCAAAGGGGTGAAGAGGTTGTATTGAGTCTGAATGATTATAGTTAGGTTGATGACGTTATAACTTGCATCGGTTTTATCAATTTTCTGCCGTAGTTATACCCCACCTCCCCCAGGTGGTTTTTTCATATCTGGTCATTTTCTGGTTGCTATTTTTTCGTTTTTTGGGTATACTAACGTGAATCTTGAGCAAAGGTTTAGGGGGTAGCAGGCATTGGATTATTTGGAGCTTTTAAAAAGCCTGGCCATTCCGGCAAAAACGAAAATTGTCCTGCTGGTGCTGGACGGCGTGGGCGGACTTCCCCGAGAAAAGGATGGTAAGACAGAGCTGGAAGCAGCCAGAACACCTCATCTGGATGCTCTGGCCAAAAAATCCTCCTGCGGGTTGATGGACCCCATTGCCATGGGCATCACCCCAGGCAGCGGGCCCTCCCATCTGGCTCTCTTTGGCTACGATCCTTTGAAGTATCAGGTGGGACGAGGTGTGTTGGCTGCGCTGGGAATCGGGTTTGAGCTGCAAACAAGCGATGTGGCCGCCCGGATCAACTTCGCCACCGTCGATGAACAAGGTTTGGTGACCGATCGGCGGGCGGGCAGAATTTCTACAGAGGAGAACGAAAGACTCTGCGGTCTGCTCAGGGATATCCGCATCCCGGGAGTGGAGATTTTCCTGCGGCCAGTCAAAGAGCACCGGGCCATGGTTGTTTTTCGGGGAGCAAAGCTATCCGGAGCCTTAGCTGATACAGATCCGCAACAGTTGGGAGTACCTCCCAGGAGCGTCCAGCCATTGTCGCCAGAATCCCAGAGGATGGCCAAGATCGTCGAGGAATTCATCGCTCAGACCAGGGAATACCTGGTGGATCAACATCCAGCCAACATGATTTTGATGCGCGGATTCGACGGCTATGAGCCCCTGCCATCTCTGGAGGAACTCTACGGTCTCCGATCGGCAGTCATCGCTCTGTACCCCATGTACAAAGGCGTGGCCAGGCTGGTGGGTATGGAGGTCATCGGCTCGGCGACAACCATAGGCGAAGAGTTTACCATCCTGACGGAGAACTTCCCCGATTACAGTTTTTTCTTCCTGCATGTAAAACAGACGGACAGCGCCGGTGAGGACGGGAATTTTGAGAGGAAGGTGGCCATCATCGAAGAGGTGGACCGTCTTGTGCCCAAGCTGACGGTTCTTAATCCGGACGTCATTGTGGTAACCTGCGATCACTCCACTCCGGCAGTGCTTTGTTCTCACAGCTGGCATGCGGCGCCCATGCTATTGTATTCCAAATATTGCCGGCCGGACTTTACAGAGGCTTTTACCGAGCTAGAGTGTGCCAGGGGTTGCTTGGGCCGATTTCCCACGAGGGACATGATGGCTCTGGCCCTGGCAAATGCGCTCAGGCTAACTAAATATGGTGCCTAGGTGGGTACATGCATTGCGCCGGCGCACTTTACTGCTATGTGTGATCTCCGGTCTCCTGTTCAGCTTATCCTTTCCCCCTTATCATCTGGGTTTTTTGGCCTATTTCTGCCTCGTTCCTCTCCTGTTCGCTCTCACG
>CBDUWG010000089.1:0-7259 GCA_965370845.1 uncultured bacterium | reverse complement strand
AGCCGTGAGGACAACGAGAACCCACCTTATGGCCCCGCTGATAATCTCCTGGATGGCGACATCATCACCTACTGGAGCTCTATGACGCAATATGCCCTGGGTGTCAGTATCATTGTGGACCTGGAGGCCGAACGCCTCATCGAGCGCGTCAACATCCTGGGGAGCATCATCAATCCTCAGCTTTTTCGCATCAGGGGATACAGGATCTCCGTGAGCCTGGATAAGGCCAACTGGACGCTGGTGGCAGAGAAATCGAACAACCTGGATGCAGATGTATTCGAGATCTTCGAGGCCACCGTGGCCAGGTACGTGCGGGTCACTATCTCCGAAATCAACGAGATCAACTGGGTCGTCATCGGCGAGATCGAGGTTTTTGGGGCCGGATATGCTTCCACAGGAACTTATTACTCCAAAGTTAAGGATTTCGGGTCTCTGACAAATTTTGGAACGGCCAGCTGGCTGAAGGAGCTTCCTGATAACAATATGGACATCACCCTGCAGTTTCGTTCCGACTCCATCACGGTCATCAACGACGGTGGCATCCTGGAGGACACTCTGGCTTTGGCTAACGGTGACCTGGTCCCCGGAACAGAGCTGGTCACCGACGAGGCGCAGATGTTCCTGTACAACAGGGGCATCGACTACGATCTCGATTATGAGGCCGGGGTGCTCTGGCGATTGGAGACCAGCACCATAGATTCCGCCGCCCTGATCATGGTGGACTACACTCTCTGGAACGGCTGGTCTGCGGAATACTCCAACTCACCGGGAGCGCTCTTCCGGGTCGCCGAACCCCGACGATACCTGCAGTATCGGGCCAACCTCTCCACCAGCACCACCAATACTCCCCAGCTACAGGAAGTTTCTATCAACTATAGTTCCATCCCTGTGGCGCAGAAAGCTCTGGGGGCAGTCACTCCCAATCAGGTTCCCATTATGAAGGAAAGTACCGTAACTTATTTATTCCAGATCACCTTCGGCTCCGGGGATCTGGGGATCGACACGGCGATTGTCACAACGCCCAGTCCGGCCAGGGTGAGCCAGGTGCGGTGGAACAACAGCCCTCTGAGCGAGGCGGAATATGAAGACCTCTCCGACAAAGATCAAATTAAAGTGGGCTTCCGGCAAACTTTGATCGCCGATTCCTCGGCCAACATCGAGATCGATTTTCGCACCACCCTGTTTTTCAGCGAAAACGAGTATCCCTCTCGCATCATCAGCAGCCGAACGCCGGACAATCCCCAATTCGTGGAACAAAGTGATTCGACCTGGAGGGTCAGCACCACCGGCATCCCCTCCGGGCCACTCATCTCGGTAGAGGCTAAACCCAATCCTTTTTCCCCTAACGGAGACGGCCTGTTCGACGAGACGATCATCTCCTACTTCGTGGCCAAAATCGCCTATTCTCAGCCGGTGAGCATTAAGATCTATGACCTGAACGGCGATAAAATCAGAACCCTGCGCGATCAGAAGGACCCCGCATTTTTCTACGAGATTCCCTGGGATGGTCGGGACGATTCCGGTGAGCTGGTGCTTCCCGGGGTATATATCTACCAGGTGAGGATCACCACGGACTCTGGCAAAGAGGTGGTGACCAAGACCATCACCGTGAAATACTGAGGAGCTGACCTATGAGCTGGAGGAAAGGCGTCAAGATAGCCTTTTTACTGCTGATCATAAACTTGAGCCTTTTCTTGTCCAACGCTGCCCTGGCCGCCTTTGTCGACGTGGGCCTGGGAGCCCGGCCAGTGGGTTTGGGCAGGGCTTTCGTAGGCCTGGCCGATGACGCCAACGCCATAGTATACAACCCGGCCGGCCTGGCGAATCTGGAAAAGATGGAGCTGACCTCCATGTATGCCCGTCTCTTCCCGGGAATCGAGGGTGACAAGCTGCACCTGGGCTATGTGGGGGTGGTCAAACCACTGAAAAGTATTGGCACTCTTGGCTTCGCTGTCACCAACCTTTGGGCTGATCTCTATGGAGAGGATGTGTTTTACTTCACTTTCGCCCGAAAGGTGGGGGATGGACTCGGCCTGGGAGGCAATCTCAAGGTGCTCCGCTGGAGTGCCAAAGGATATTCTGATCCGGAAACGGGACAGAGCGAGGGAGGCTTTTCCTGGAACGGGTTTACCGTGGATGTGGGGCTTCTCTACACCCTGAGATGGGAAAAGCTGTTGCGTTCCATAAAAGCCGATGGGCTCCAGATGGGGCTGGCTATCTTCAACCTGAACCAGCCCAGCACGGCCCAAAATGGATCAGACGATGCCAGACTCCCTATGGGCTTCGAAGGAGGTATCGCCTATCTGAAAGAAGGGTACAAAACCCTGTTTTCCTTCAGCCGCAGGGATGACAAGAGCAAGCTGCACTTCGGGCAGGAAATTCAGCTGTGGGCTCAGGAATCCCGTTTGGGCCCTTCCTCCTTCTTGATCCGAGGTGGAGCTTTCACACTACTCTCCGATGGGAACGGTGGAGAGCTGGACTTTGGATGCGGCTTCGTCCTGAGAGAAGCTCTTATCGACTACACCTACGTGTTTCCCCTGGCTCTCAAAGACACCGGGGGATGCCACAAGGTCTCTCTTGGCTATGCTTTTTAGATAAAATTTGACCGAATGTTTAATCCCCGCCATTAAGGAGTTGCCCGCGGTGAACAGAATCAAACTTGGCCACAGATTGCTCATCCCTCTGACCCTACTCTTGTTGAACCTCCCCACCACTTCGCCGGGGCAGTTCATCCAGCCGCCCGGGGGAAGCGATGAGACCTATGAGAATTACGCCAGCGAGCTGTACAAGAGTTACTCTCAGGAACTCCAAACGGTTAAATACTATGACGATTTCGGCAATTACCTTATCGAGGGCGTAAATGTCTTTCTTCTCGACCAGCCGCGGCCGGGTTCTGGATCGCTAATCAAATACAAGTACTATAGAAACTACTTCAACAACCTGATCATCTCTCAGGATACTTACAAGAGCTTCGCCACCAGCTTGATCATCGGCGATGCCATCAGGACCAAATTCACATCTCTCAGCCTGGATATGGCTCGATTCAACGGCATTCGCTGGGATGGGGCCACCAGGAAGAACCAGTTCTCGATCCTGAGTTCCCGTCTCTCCGCCCCTATTATCATGCCTATCGAGGAAGATATTCGCGTGGACCTGATCGGGGTCTCTCAGAACTGGCCCCGTTATCTGATGGGCGGACACTGGAAAACGGAGCTGGGCGACGTCCTGCATTTAGGGGCCACCTACCTTAACCTGTCCCAGGTCAATGGCGTCCTGCAGTCAAAGCAGCGAAACTTCTTCAAGGGAGATGTGACCGAATCCCAGCCTACAACTATTAATTTGCGTTTTGCCGATGACTCGCCGAAAAGCGACTACGGGGCGATGATCTTCGAGCCACCCTCGGCAACTCTCACTTACGAGTCGGATGGTGCGCGAAAGACCATGGATATTGAAGCCATACCCGAGCGACCAGTGACTTATCCTCTGCAGGTGAACGGCAAGCAAAGTTTCGACTTCTCATATCCCATCCCCGCAGAGTTGAAAACCATCTCGGTTGATTTCGCGGCGGTGGTGGCCAACGATTTCCGGATCTCCTGCAATCATGCTTACGCCCGGGACCCTTTGCAACCGGATAGCACGTGGAGCACCTTTTACAAGGTGTTCAAAAGAGCCCGCGGTGATGTTCATGACCAATCCAACAAACAGATAGTTCACATCAATTATAGCCTGGACACTGGCATTTCTATTTATGGCATCGACTTCCAGGCTAACCTTCTTGGCTTGGAGATCGCCGGCGAATACCTCATAAATACCCGCAACTCCAAGTATCCTCTTCTTCCCGGAAATCGGTACGATGAGAAACACAGCGCCTGGTATCTGCACCTGAAGCGCAGAATGGGACTTATCACCCTGGGCGGAGAGATCTTTCGCATAGATCCCGACTACGCCCCTTCTCTGGATCTCTATTCTCTGGAAGCTAGTTATTACCCATATGGCCCTGCGGATACAACCGCTGCCCGGGGGGTTCACGACTGGCTTGTGGATGACAACGATGATAACGATCGCTATGCAGACGGATGGTTCCAATGGAGCGGGGCAGCAGCAGGACAAGCCCAATCATTGAACTATCAGACAAACGACAAAGAGCTTTGGAATCCGGACAATCCCAAGCCTGATGCCGGAATTTTTCCCGGATTGGACGAGAACAACGACGGCATCCCCGATGACGATCAAAACACAAATGGCATAGCCGACTACAACGAATATTTCATGATGTACTTTAGAGATCCCCCACGCTTCGATTTTGGGGACGACTGGAACAACAATTTAATCATCGACAATCGGGAAGATGACCAGAAACCAGACCAAATCTACGACCAGGATCTGAAGGGAAACCACATTTTCTTCAGCATGGTGCCTATCAGAAACTCGGTTTTCACCATGGGCAGGATTCGACAGGAACAAATCGCCGGCGCAGGCCATAATTCCATAAACTACGGTAAGTTTGAGTATCAACTGAATTTCCCTCGATACGGAAAGGCTCAGCTCTACCATGTGACCAAGCAGGTGGAAGACAACATCCCTGATCCCACCTATCAGGTTGTGGGCGAGACCTACGTTAAGGGCAGCGTAAAGGAGTTCACTCCCGACCCTCTCGCCGAACAGAACAGTTACGTGCACACCACTTATCTGGGCACACAGTACTTAGGCACTCACAATCTGAACGTGGAGAACAAATTGAAGAATGAGCTCAACCGCCAGCGAAAAACGGGATTTCAAGACAAGGCCACGATCAGCTACTGGGGTGGCGTCCACAAGATCGACTACACGTTCAGACCCTTTCCCAACCTGACCATTACTCCCCAGTTCAAGTATCGCTGGGAATGGGGTCAGATCGAACAGACAGATGACAAATCGGAAACCTGGATTCACCAATACTGGATCATGCCTATTCTGAGAATGGACTACACGCTGACCCCACGAACCGTCCTGCGAGCTGGCATCCAGGGCGATCCCTTTTTTCTGGACGATACGGTGATCGTGCACCGGTTCAGAAATAAGCTCGACCCCTCAAAGAGCGAGAACGCCCGCATTTTTAAAGTGATGGTCATTCAATCCTCGGATTACTTTGGATACAAGGTCTATTTCAACGCCGGCTTCGAGATCCAACGCATCAGCTACCTGGAAAACGAGGAGGAAAGCGAGGATCACTCCAGCATGTTCTTCAGAGTTTTGGCCGGCTGGTAATCTCCCCTCCCAGGACATCTCACCTATGATCGAAAAACTGCTCATCTTTATCGTCATATCCACTGTCGGGCTGAGCACCGTGGTGCCCTCCCCCCAGGAACTGGTCGCCTATTTCAGAGAGGGCCAGGGACTGTTTGCCGTTGAGGACTACCACGGGGCCATCGAGAAATACCAGCGCATCCTGAAGACGGAAAGCAGACTCCTGGACGAAGATAAGGTGATGGCCACAGTGACCTTTCAGGAAGAAGTGAAGGTACCCATCAGACTGGCTGCCATCTATCAGTTGGGCAATGCCCACAAGAAGCTGGGCGACTTTGATGAGGCGGTTTCCCATTTTGAAAATGTGGCCCGGAATGCTCCGCTGGAGGAACTTCGCAGCCTGGCCAAATTTCAGATCATCTCCGCCCGTTACGAGCAGATGGAATATCAAAAGGCGGTGGATGAAGCCGGCGAGCTGGTGGAGAACTTTCCCCAAAGCCGTTATGTTGAGCGAGCTCTTTACAATGAGGGCTGGGCTCACTTCCGGCTGCAGCATTACCAGGAGGCCATTGAGGCCTTTTCCGAACAGTTGAACAGGTTCCCCGAGGGTGAATACGCTCCCCGGGCACAATATCAAATAGCCCAGTCTCATTATGATGGGGAAAACTACTCCCCGGCCATCGAGAACTACCAGATGCTCATCGATCACTACACTCCCGAGGCTTTCTCAGAACGTGAGTGGAGCCAGGCCCTGCTGAGTCGTCTGCGCAAACGCTCGCAGACAGAGAAAAGCGTCCTTCGGGGAACGGAGGAACAAAATCTCGTCGAGCTATCAGCCAAAGCTCAGCTTCAGATCGGCGAATGTTACAACAAACTGGGCCAGCCGCAGAAAGCCCTGGAGGCATACCGGGATGTAACTCAAAACTTCCTACCTCTCACCTACTTAGTAGAGTTGGCCTACCTGAAAATGGCCGAGACGGCCTTCCAGGCCGATGGTCTGGAGGCCGCTGTGAAGATCTACCGAGATGCCCTGGATAACAGCTCCGAGCGAATATTCCAGGCCAAAATGCAGTACAAAATCGCCAAGCTCTATTTCAGAGAAGAGGAATATGAGAAAGCCGCTCAGGAGTATCAGACTTACATAGACGGGTACTCGGAGGAGGGACCCAGCATAGGATTTTCCCCCAACGACGCTCAGTACGCCATCGGCCTGTGCTATTTCCGGGCCAGGATGTATCAGCGCTCCATCGAGGAATATCAAAAAGTCGTCGATCAATATCCAGACAGCCCATTAATGGCCAACACCCTGTACGGCATGGGTCTCAACCACCAGATGCTGGAGCATTGGGACCAGGCGGAGGCTCACTACCGGCAGGTGGTGGAGAAGTATGCGGATCACACCCAGGCCCCCTCGGCCTTGCTGCAGTTAGGCCGCCTCTACCACGAGCGTGGACAGCACCTTGAGGCGAAGGCGTCTTACGAGAGGCTTCTGGATGACTATGCTGAGACCGCCGACATAGAAAAGGACGTGGTCCTCTATGAACTGGGCCTGACCTGCCGCGACATGGGCGACCACGAGCAGGCCACGGTCTATCTCCGGCGCATCGCGCCGCCCTCCCGGCTGTTTGCCAGCGCCATCTCCGAGATAAACGAGATCTTCATCGAAAAGGGAGACTTCCAGCGGGCCGAAGAGGAGCTGAGCAAAGCTCTGAAGAGGACCGATGAGCTGTCCACCATCGCCCAGATTCGCTACGCGCGGGCCAGGCTCTATGTAGCCCAGCAGAATTACCGCCCTGCTGTGGAGGATTTCAGCTTCGTCATCGATCACGTGGAGGATCCAAATCTGCGACAGAACGCTCTTTTCGGACGGGGCATTATTTACTTTCAGTTCGAGGACTACCAGCAGGCTATCCCCGACCTGGAGCTCCTGCTGACCATGGATGCAGACGGCAAGCTCAAGAAGGAGGCCCGGCAAAAATTGGGCGTCTGCTATTTGAAGACCGGCCAGAGAGATCGTGCCATTGCCCTGGCCA
>CBDUWG010000088.1:0-7306 GCA_965370845.1 uncultured bacterium | reverse complement strand
GGATTGGCCGTGGCCAGTTATTCGGCGGCCTACATGGCCAAGAGCGATGTTGGAAAGCGCTATTACGCCTATCTGCTGTGGACGGTAGCCGCTGCATCTGGGGTGGTGTTATCAGACAACCTTATGATACTATTGATGTTTTGGGAAGTTGCCACCATCCTGTTCTACCTCTTGGTTACCCTGGGAGGAACCAAGCAGTCCAGCGCGGCCGCACGCAAGAGTTTCACTATTCTGGGATTTTCCGATTGCGCTCTGCTGTTGGGAATTATTTTCCTATGGGCTATCGGTGGCAGTCTTAGCATCAGCCATTTGAGCGTAAAGTTGGGCAGTGGCTTTGCTTATATTACCTTTATCCTCTGTGCCGTGGGCGCATTGGCCAAGGCTGGCGCCTGGCCGGTTCATTCTTGGGTGCCGGCCGCAGCCGAGGGCGCGCCCACGCCGGTGATGGCTTTTCTTCCAGCCTCTCTGGACAAGCTGTTGGGAATTTACCTGCTGGCCAGATTGTCCTTGGATCTGTTTGTCATGGATCGGGCAATGGGGTTGGTGCTGATGATCTTGGGCGCTATCACCATTATTTTTGCGGTGATGATGGCTCTGGTGCAGCACGACCTGAAGAAACTCCTCTCATTCCACGCCGTGAGTCAGGTGGGCTATATGGTATTAGGCATCGGCACGGGGGTGCCCATCGGCATCATGGGCGGCTTGTTCCATATGGTGAACAACGCCATCTATAAAACCTGTCTTTTCCTGAGCGCTGGCGCCGTGGAGAAACGCGCTAAAACCACCGATCTGGTAAAGCTGGGAGGATTAGCCTCGGCCATGCCGGTGACTTTCGGGGTAACCGTTATTGCATCCTTAACCATATCAGGGGTGCCACCTTTTAATGGATTTTTCTCTAAGTGGTTAATTTATCAGAGCCTAGTCTCTATTCAGCAGCCTATCTTTCTTATCGCGGCCATGTTCGGCAGTGCCCTGACCCTGGCCTCCTTCATCAAGGTGCTCTACTCCGTATTTTGGGGAGAGAGGCCCAAGAGGCTCCATGGAATCAAGGAAGTGGGTTTTCTAATGGCCTGGCCCATGGTGGCTTTGGCTCTGCTGTGTGTCCTTTTTGGGTTCGCGGCTCAGTACCCCCTGCAGAAGTTCATCGGTCCTGTGGTGGGCTTCAATTTCGAGGGCGTACCGGAGAAGGTCAGCATGGTCAATGCTCTGTGGAGTCCAACCTTAGCCACCGCGCTGATGATCGTGGGTCTGATGGTGGGGCTGATCATATATCTGCTGGGCCGGGTCGGCCGTAGACGCGAGGCCCGCGCTTTCATCGGCGGAGAGGTGTTAGATACGGATCAGACTCGGGTGGAGGGAACCGGTTTCTACGAGACGATTCGGAATTTAAGCGGTTTTCGAGGGATCTATAACGATGCCGATAAGGGTGTGTTTGACCCGTATTTTCTGGGAGGTAAACTGGGCGCCAAGCTGGTGAGAGCTTTGCAGGATTTACACGATGGTGTTCTATCCTCATATCTCTCGTGGAGCCTGATTGGTCTGGGCATTCTGCTCTTTTTAATGATGATGTAAGCCGGTTGAGCTGGAGGAAGACAAGCAGATGCTGGTGCTGATTGGTCTATTGATTTTTATTAACCTGGGTGCGATTATCGCCATCGAGAGCAAGTACCTGCTCTCCACGGTGATTTCCATAGGTGCTGTGGGATTTGGGTTGAGTATTGTATTTCTGCTTTTGGGAGCGCCGGACCTGGCCATTACTCAGGTGGTGGTGGAGATTCTTATCTTGATCATCCTGATTCGGGGAACGGTTACCTTGGACAACACGGCCATCGAGAAATACCGGGACACCTTCGCCATGGTGATCAGCCTGATATTCTTCGGGATGTTTCTAATCTTCGCCTATATGGCTTTCAAGGCCCTGCCCGAATTCGGTCATCCACTGATGAGAGTCTCTCGAGAATATCTGCAGCATGGTGTGGAGAAGACCGGTGCTGCCAATATCGTCATGTCCATTGTCTTGGACTATCGAGCCTACGATACACTGGGCGAGGCCACCGTTTTGTTCACCGCCATCTTGGGGGCTTTTGTGGTGCTCCGGAGGAAGGGGCGCAAGAAGGTTGCAGAGAAGGACACTACCAAGGTGGGCATTCCCGGCGAGTTTTAATTTGACAAGGAGCTCGAGGTGACCCAGGAACCAGAAGGTATGACCTTGATCGTCAAGAGCATCGTGAGATTGGTGATCAACTTCATCATGCTGTTCGGAATATACATCATTTTATATGGGCATCTGACACCCGGTGGAGGGTTTCCTGGGGGAGTGATCGTGGCCACGGCCTTCATCTTGTTGATGCTGTCCTTTGGCCGGAGAACGGCCCTGCGGAAGTTCGGTGACACCACAGCTTCCCTGCTGGACAATTTTGCGGCCCTGTCTTTTTTAACCATTGGTTTTCTAGGTCTTACAGGCGGATATTTCTTCTTGAACTTCATCGATCGCGGGATCCCTTTCCAGCTTTTTAGCGGCGGTACCATTCCCCTGTCCAACATAGCCATCGGGTTGAAGGTGTCGGCCTGCCTGTACGCGGTTTTCGTGGCTTTGGCTATATTTGGCAAGGTCCTGGCTGGCCCGGAGCAGGATGGTGGAGGGTCAGTCGAAGAGAAGCCAACAGATTCAGGAGAACACAGGCGATGATCGTTTACCTGTTGTGCAGTTTTCTTTTTGTCTTGGGCCTGTACTGCCTAGTGGCCAAGAAAAATATCATCAAGAAGATCATCGGCATCATCACCATGGAGTACTCGGTCAACCTGTTTCTCGTCTTGGTGGGATACAAGGCTCGAGGAATTGCACCCATTCTATCTAAGGGGGCCGATAAGGCCGAATTCATAGCCAAGAGCGTCGATCCCCTGCCTCAGGCCCTGGTTCTTACCGCCATCGTCATCGGTCTGGGGACCATCGCCCTTATGGTGGCCATCTGTATCCGTCTGTACGAGCGTTATGGAACCTTTGATATGACCGAGATACGAAGACTGAGAGGTTGACCCTGGGCGTTTGGCCAGGATTTTGGAGGAGCCAGAGTCGATGAACCATATTCTTCCCCTGTTTGTCGCTGTACCGCTGGGAACGGCCTTCATCATACTCATCCTGGCCAAGGTGTGGAGAAAAGCCGGAGTTCCGCTTGCTTTGCTCACCTCCATCTGCCTGGTGATTTTTTCCGTCTCCGTTATTGGCCAGACCAGCATCTATCGTATGGGCAACTGGCCACCGCCCTGGGGCATCGTTTTGGTCCTCGACGGACTGAGCATACTTCTGCTTTTAACCATCAGCGTGATCAGCTTTTTTGCCATCCTTTTCTCCATTCGGTACATGGACCGATATACGGCCAAGCCGAAATTTTACGCCCTGTTCATGCTGTTAGTGACCGGTATGAACGGTGTGGTTCTCAGCGGGGACTTTTTCAACCTGTTTGTCTTTCTGGAAATTGCCTCCATCGCCTCCTATGCCTTGGTTGCCTTCGGCTGTGAGGAAGAGGAACTGGAGGCTTCCTTCAAGTATCTGATCCTCAGCGGAGTGGCCTCTACATTCATTCTGTTAGGCATCGGTATTCTATACAGCCTTACCGGGACCCTGAACATGGCGGACGTAGCCCGGACAATCGGCAACATGCCTGCCAACAACGCCGTGCTATTCGCCATCTCCATGTTTCTCATGGGATTCGGTCTTAAAGCGGCCCTGGTTCCCTTTCATCCCTGGTTGCCCGACGCTCATCCCGCGGCGCCGGCGCCCATCTCAGCAATGTTGTCGGGAGTACTGATTAAAGCACTGGGCGTGTACGTTTTGATTCGGTTGATCTTCAACGTATTCGGTCTTTCCCCGTTCATCTCCAGTGTGCTCATGGTCCTGGGTGGTCTATCCATGGTGGTGGGAGGTTTGTTGGCCATTGGACAGGATGATCTGAAACGATTGCTGGCTTATTCCAGCATCAGCCAGATCGGCTATGTGGTTGTGGGCCTGGCCCTGGGCACTCCCCTGGGGATCATGGGTGGCCTGTTCCATATGATCAATCATGCCACCTTTAAGTCCCTGTTGTTTTTATCATCGGGGGCCATTGAATACAGCACTGATACCAGAAAGCTGAGCAAGATGGGCGGGTTGAGCAATCGCCTGCCGGTGACTACCACTACTGCAGCAGTTGGCTTTTTATCCATCTCCGGAATTCCGCCGCTGAATGGGTTCTGGAGTAAGCTGATCATAATCATCGCTCTGGTCCAGGCCGGTCATTACATTTTTGCCTCTGTGGCGGTGCTGGTCAGCTTTCTGACCATCCTCTACTTTATGAGGGTCCAGCATCATCTGTTCTTCGGGGATTTGCCGGCCAAGCTGGCCAAGATAAGGGAGGTGCCCTATCTCATGCGGGTCCCGCTGGTATTGCTGGCCATCATGTGTCTGGCCATGGGGCTGCTTTATCCCTTCCTGTCCAGCACTATTCTGGGCCCGGCACGAGATGTGATTTTGGAAGGTACTGCCTACGTGCACAGGGTTTTCGGCGTTTAGGAAGGTTTGAGAGAGAGGGACGACAGAGATGGCCACCAGAATTTTCCAGTTTCTGATTATCTTCATTCTCTGGCTGCTGCTCACCTGGTCACTGACTGTGCAGGAGATCATCGTGGGCGCAGTGGTTGCCCTGCTGCTGAGCATATTGCTCTCTGACATCTTTGTTCGGGGAGGGGGGAAATTTGTTCAGCCGGCGCGCTACTTCTGGTTTCTGGTCTATCTGCCGCTTTTCTTCTACTATGTGCTCCGCGCCAACTTTGATGTGGCCTACCGGGTGCTTCATCCGGAGATGCCCATTAGGCCGGGCATAGTCAAGGTGCGCACTACCCTAACAAGCGATATGGCAAAGGCCTTTCTGGCAAATTCCATCACCCTGACCCCGGGCACCTTGACCGTGGACATCGTCGGTGATCACCTGTATGTGCACTGGATCAACATCGTGACCGAGGACCCGCAGCAGGAGACGGAGGTTATCGTTAGGAAGTTCGAGGGTTACCTGAGGAGAATTTTCGAATGATCGTGCTGATTATCCTTTTAGTCCTCTGCTGTTTTATGTGCCTGTACCGCATCGGCGCCGGTCCCACTCCACCGGACCGCACCGTGGGCATAGACACCCTGGGCACTTTAGTGGTGGGTTTTTGTGCCTTCACGGCCATCATCACAGGCAAAGAGTGGTACATGAACGTGGCCATTTCCTGGGCTTTGCTGAGCTTTATCGGCACCATCGCCCTGGCCAAGTTTTTGGAGGGAAGGGGATTCGATGAGTGAGATCATCGGCATCGTAGTTATCTCCCTGGGAGTGGCCTTTGATCTATTCGGGTGTATCGGGCTGGTTCGGCTTCCGGATATCTACAATCGCCTTCAGGGGGCCACAAAATGCGTGACCCTGGGAACCTGTTTGATCCTGCTGGGAGTTTTGATTCATTCCGGGGGTGCTATGGGCGCCAAGGCTTTGCTCTGTGCCATCTTTATTCTGTTAACTTCACCCACAGGCGCTCATGCCCTGGCCAAAGGTGCTCATAAGTCCGGAGTTAAGCTCTGGGAAGGAAGCGTGATGGACAAGTACGCCGATGATAAAGAGGGAGAGATTGATCAGTAATTCCGGGAGGTTGACCGTTTGAAAAAGCCCAAGCTGAGGGAGCTTAAAGAGGCCATCACGGCCGTTATCAAGGGACCCTATACCAGCAAATTTCCCAAGAAGCCCGCCGTGATTACGGAGCGTTTCCGCGGCCGGCCTAAATCTCATGAGGATGATTGTGTCCTCTGCGGAGCCTGTGCGGAGGTCTGTCCACCGGGAGCCATAGAAATGATCCAGGAGCGCCTTGAGGATGGAACTGCGAAACGCCGCATGGTGCTCCATTATGATATCTGTATTTTCTGCGGTCAGTGTCAGCGAGCCTGCATCACGGATAAGGGAATCATTCTCAGCAACGAATTCGACATGGCCCTCTTTGATCACACAGAGGCTCTGGAGACGGTGGAGGACGAGCTGTTGGTCTGTGAGGTCTGTGGTGAGTTCATCACCAGCCGCAAGCACGCTCTGTGGATAGCCCGGAAGCTGGGGCCCATTGCATACGCTAATCCTAATTTGATCTTGGCTTCTCAGGAGGAGTTGGGTTTGGTGGACGAGATTGGACCCAGATCAGAGAGACCTTTAAAAAGAAACGACAACATGCGGTTTTTGTGCCCGCGCTGCCGGCGCAATTTAATTCAGACGGATGAGTGGGGATAGATCGTGGTCCTGGCCCAGTTGAGAGAGTGCCTGCAAGGAAAGGTGGTTATCGCCGGAGTGGGTAACTCCTTGAGGGGTGACGATGGGTTGGGACCTTATTTAATCCAACAGCTGCGCAGGAGAGTGCAAGCACCTCTTTTTGATTGTGGCTCGGTGCCGGAGAATTTTCTGGGCCCCATCCGCCGCCAGCGTCCAGATACAATTCTGGTGCTGGATGCCGCTGATTTCTCAGCGGATCCTGGCGAAGTAAGGGTTTTCGATTCGAATACCTGGCGAGGTGGAGGGCTGTCCACACATAATTTTTCCCTGGATTTATTTGCCGATCTTCTGGTTGAGAGTACGGGTGCCCGGGTGTATCTGCTAGCTGTTCAGCCGAAACAAATTGGGTTCGGTCAGGCCATGAGTACCGAGGTGAAAGAGGGTTGCCGAAAGCTCCGGCAATGGTTGTTGTCCTCCCTGGGTGACCAGAGTTGATTGCATCTCCCATAGTGCTGTTCACTCGTGATCTGCCTGCGGGCAGATTTTTTATTGTCACGGTCTGGCCCGATGATGACTGGATACCATAAATTAAGGGACAGGCCGGGTCGATATGCACAAATTTCTCTTGTTTTCTTCCCCTTAAGGTGTTATTATTTGGAATATTCCGGTCTGGTTAACGGATAGGGAGACATGCGGCGCGTCGTCATACTCGGCTCAACGGGATCTATTGGGACAAGCGCTCTGGACGTCATTCGACGGCTTGGGGGAAGTTTTTCCGTTTGCGGTCTGACGGCGAATCGGAACGTGAAGCTTCTGCACCAGCAGGCCGAGGAGTTCAGGCCCCAGGTGGTGGCCATCGGCGATCCAGCGCTGGCCGACCGGATTCAGATTGACGGAACTCGGGTAGTGGCAGGGCCTCAAGGATTGGAGGAGGTGGCTGCATTACCCGAGGCCGATATTGTACTGAACGCACTGGTGGGCGCATCGGGTCTGATCCCCACTATTCACTATATCCAGGCTGGCAAGATAGTGGACCTGGCCAACAA
>CBDUWG010000087.1:0-7358 GCA_965370845.1 uncultured bacterium | reverse complement strand
CCTGCGGCTTCAGATATTCGATCACCGGCCTGGTCTTGGCCGGCTTGATGTTGATCTTGTAATCGACGCCGTTGGTGACCTCGTAAAGGGGAAAAACCCGGGTCTGCACGGCCAGCCTGGCCAACTTGACACAATTCTCCGGGGCGGTGCGCCAGCCCGTTGGGCAGGGAGCGAAAATATGAATGAACTTGCAGCCCTTGATCTCCTTGGCTTTCTTGATCTTCCTGATCAAATCCTCCGGATAGGCAATGGAGCAGGTGGCCACATAGGGTATCCGATGCGCGGCCATGATCCCGACCATGTCCTTTTTGGGGGTCTCCTTGGGGTGCTTCTCCGGGGTGGTTGTGGTCCAAGATCTCCAGGGCGTTGCCGAGCTGCGCTGGATCCCCGTGTTCATGTACGCTTCGTTGTCATAGCAGATGTAGATGAAGTTATCATTACGCTCGGCCGCTCCGGAAAGAGCCTGAATTCCGATGTCGAAGGTTCCCCCGTCACCGGCCCAGGCTACCACCTGGACATCATCATCGCCCAACATCTCCAGGCCGGCCTTCATCCCCGAGGCCGCTGAGGCAGCGGTCTCAAAAGCGGTATGGAAGATGGGCACATCAAGCGAGGTATAGGGAAACGGGCCATCGATCACTGACCAACAGCAGGCTGGGATGGAAAGAACTGTGTTCTTGCCCAGCGCCTTCAAAGCATAACGCATGGCCAGAGTGGCCCCACATCCCTGACAGGCCAGATGGCCTGAGTTCATCAGTTCCTGTTCTGGAATGGTAAGTTTCATGGTTTCAATCCTATCCAGATAATATTCTCTTCCGATTTCTGCTTGCCCATGGCGTCCGCGACGATCTCTTTGATTGTATCCGGGGTCACATCTCTCCCGCCCAAACCGGCGATGTACCCGAAGATGGGCGGCCGGTCGGGCTGGTCGTACATGCCCGCCTTCACCTCCTGGAAGAAGATCCCCGAGTGACCGAATGATATGTTGCGATCGATGACCACCACCTTGCCGGCGCCCTTGAGGGCCTGACGGATCTCCTGGAAGGGAAACGGCCGGAAGACCCGTACCCTGACCAGCCCAATTTTCTGTCCCTGGGCGCGTAACTCGTCTATAACTGTTCGGGCCGTTCCGGCGACTGTGGCCGAGGCCACGATGATAAAATCGGCATCCTCGGTCTGATATGTCTCGATAAGACCATACTTACGCCCGAACACCTCCCCAAACTCCTCCCCAACCTTTTTGATCAGCTCTTTGGCCTCCATCATCGAACGCTCGATTTTATAACGCAATTCATAATAGGCATCAGGCGTGGTCAGGGCGCCAAAAGAATGAGGATCGCTGGGGTGAACACGATAGCGCGCTTTATATGATGGCAGGTATTCGTCCACCAGCTTTTGGTCGGGCATATCCACTACTTCGGAGGTATGCGATAGCACAAATGCATCCAGCACGATCATGGACGGCAGGAGCACTTTCTCATTCTCCGATACCTTGAAGGCCTGGATCACCGTGTCCAGCACCTCCTGGTTTGACTCACAGTAAAACTGGATCAGGCCGGTATCCCGCTGGGACAGCGAGTCGTTCTGATCTGTCCAGATGGTCCAGGGCGGCCCCATGGCCCTGTTGATATTGCCTAAAACCACCGGCAGCCTGGCCCCCACGGCCCAGTGGAGCATCTCATGCATCAGGGCCAAACCCTGAGCCGATGTGGCGGTAAAGGCACGCGCGCCAACGGCTGATGCCCCAATGGCCGCTGCCATGGCCGAATGTTCCGACTCCACCTTGATGAACTTGGCATCCAGAAGCTTATCGGCACAGAGCTCTGAAAGTAAACCCACCACCTCGGTCTGCGGCGTGATCGGATAGGCCGGAATCACCTGGGCTCGGGCCAGCATCGCTCCGTATGATAAAGCGTGGTTGCCCATTATGACTTTTTTCACTTACTCCTCCTTCACTACCGAAATGGCATCCTTGGGGCACTCCTCAACGCAGATACCGCAGCCCTTGCAGTAGTCATAATCGACGACCGGCCGCTGATCATCGATGCGGATGCAGGCATCGGGACAGAACTTCCAGCATATCATACACCCGTTACACTTCTCATAGTCGATCACCGGCCGCAGGTTACGCCACGACCCGGTCTTGTTCCAGGTCATCAGGCCCAATGACATAGCATTGACCGGCATGTCCCTCTCGCCTCTGATCTCGATCTTTTCAGACATTTCATATCCTCGCATATTTCATGATGAACCGTGTTGCGTAATAAAAGGGTTTTTTCTGGAGAAATGGGTGGGGCAAATCTCAAATCTTCAATGCCTTTTGGCAATAATTCCCGATCTCCGATTCAGATACTCTCATACGCCTCTTTTGCCGCCTGAACGTTCTCGTCCTTCTTGATCGGCGATTCCTCGCGGACGGCCTTCAGAAGGGCATCCAAACCCACGAATCCCGTTATCTTGGAAAAGGCCCCCAACATGGGCATGTTGACGATGGGTGCTGCCTTGGAGCCCAGACCATATTTGAGCGCCAGGGAATCGGCATCAAAGGTTCTCACCCGGAATTTATCCGCCATCCCGAAGGTTTCGGCATCTTTTCCGGAATTGATGATCACCCAACCACCTGATTTTAACCCGGAGGTCACATCCACTGCCCCCATAAGTTTGGGATCCATAATCACCACGTGGTCCGGCTCGTAGATCTTGCAGCGCAGATAGATCCTTTTATCGTCGATGCGGGTGAAAGAAACGACCGGCGCTCCTCTCCTCTCCACCCCATATTCGGGGAAGGTCTGCACCCATTTTCCCTCCATCATCAGGGCATCGGCCAGCGCCTTGGAGGCCACCACCGTACCCTGCCCTCCTCGTCCGTGAAACCTGATTTCTATCATGGCAACTCTCTTTCTTGAGAACCTTGCATAGATTGTTCAGGATTTTGAATATAGCTAAATTGGCCGGAAATCACAAGCAGAAAATGTGAAATATTTCACTTCTGGGAGGCTAGAGCATGCTTTGGTGGAAAATCAAGACCTAGCGAGGATTTTTAGGCTACAGGTGTCGTGCTCTTGGAAAAATTTGTGGTTCGAGGATTCTGAAAAGAAAGGGATTAGCGGTTAGGGAACCCGGAAAGACAGGGATTAAGGATCAGGGGTTAGGGAACCTACCCTGTCCCCATTCTTTTCAATTTATTGAGATAACATGAGCTTTTTAGTTCTGCTCTCTTCCCTAACCCCTATACCCTAAACCCTAAATCCTAGTTGGGTTGGGGTTGGGAGGGGAAATATCATTCCGCAGCCCTGTTCATCAAACTCTTCCAATTCCTCTCTACATCCTTCTGGATAACTTCCGTTTGCATGCTGGTCAGTTGCTGGAAGCGACCCTGGGGACGAAGGAACTCCTCCACCGAAAACCCCCTGTCGGGGATGACATTGACTGTGTACTTCTCCCCGTTCTCCACCTCATATAAGGGGAATAACCTGGTCTGAACAGCCAGTCTGGCCATCTGGATGGAGAGATTGGCGGAGATCTTCCATAACGGCGGACAGGGCAAGTGGATGTGGATCAACCGCGTTCCATTTATCCGCTTAGCTTTATTGAACTTATCAATGAAATCATCCGGATAGGCTACCGATGCTGTAGCCGCATAGGAGATTCCCCGGGCGGCCATGATCTCCACCAGACCTCCTCGGAAATCTGCTTTAGGAAACCGGGCCTTTATGGCGGCCTGGTCATCACAATAGACGCAGATGAAGTTCTCTTCCCGCCGGTCGGCTCCGTTCATGGTCCAGAACTCGAAATTACGGTTATTGCTGTCTGCTGCCCAGAGCACCACCTGAACATCGGTTTTCCCCTGGAAGTCCAGAGCCGCCCTGATCCCTGAAACAGCGAAGGCCGCTGTCCCATAGGCGGCATAAAAAACCGGGACATTAGCGGCGGCATAAAGCAATGACCCATCCGCGTTGGAACAGCAACATGCCGGAACCACCAGTATGGTTTTCCGGCCCAAGCCCTTCAGGGCATAACGCAGGGACAAAGAGATCCCGCAGCCGGGGCATACCGAGTGCCCGGAGCCCATGATCTCCATCTTGGGTATGGTGAAGTTCTGCACCTGCGATCTGGGAAGAACACATCTCACCGCTTCACTCCTATCCAGATAACTTTCTCCTCTGACTTCTGGCGTTTTGTGGTGTAATCGATCACCTTTTTTATTGTGTCCGGCGCTATGTCATCACCGCTTAGTCCGACCATAAAGCCGAAGACATCCGCCTTTAACCTTGGCTTGACCTTGAACAGGGATGATGTGATCTCCTGATGCAAAATTCCCCCGCTGCCAGGGGAAACCTCGCCGTCTATGACGGCCACTTTCCTGGCTTTGCTCAGGGCTGACCTGATAAGTTTTGCCGGAAAGGGACGAAATAGCCTGACTTTCAGCAGACCTACTTTCTTCCCCCGGGCCCTTTGCTGATCGACCACTTCCCGGGCCGTCCCGGTGATAGTGCCATATGTTACTAAAATCGTCTCCGCGCCCTGGCAGCGGTATTTCTCCACCAGACCATACCCCCGGCCAAATAGCTTGCTGTAATCATCGTCGGCCTTCTCAGCCACCTGAAGGGCTTTTCCAACGGCTGTTTGCATCTTGTAATAAGATTCATAGCAGTTCTCAGGGGTGTCCAGGACACCAAAGGAATGGGGATCGTTCACATCCCGTTTGTTTATCAGCCGGCATGGCTTCAAATAGCGGTCCACACTCTTCTGGTTGGGGATGTCTACAGGCTTTACTGCGTGGGAAGCAGCGGAGGCTGCCAGGACAACAATGCCTGGCAACAGAACCTGCTCCGAGATCCTGTAGGCCTGGATTATCGTGTCCATAACCTCCTGTCTGCTCTCACAGTGGAACTGGAGCCAGCCAGTGTCTCTATGGGCCAAAGAGTCTATCTGGCCCTTCCAGATCAATCCCCCGGGGACCATAGCCCGATTGATATCGGCCACGACAACCGGCAACCGGTCCAGGGCTGCCTTGTAGAGCAGCTCGTGCATCGGGACCAGGCTGTGAGCCGAAGCAACAGTAAAAACTCTGCTTCCTGTGGCCGATGCGCCGACGCCGACGGCCAGAGTATCCTGCTCAGACCTCACCATGACGAATTTAGCCCCCCTCTTATCATCGGTGCAGAGGGTGGCCAATTTCTCGACGATGAGATCTTCAGGTATAGATGCGGCGATGACCTGCACGCGAGAGCGATATGCTCCCCAGGAAACGGCCTCCTTTTCTGTCAGCATCTTCTTCATCAGAGCACCTTCCGAAAAGACAGCGCGTCCCGGGGGCACTCCTGAACGCATATGCCGCAGCCATCGCAAGAGGTAACATCGATCTTATAGCCGAATTTACCGCGCCGGCGTGAGATGGCGATGCGCGGGCAGAAGATCAGGCAGTTGTCGCACATATTGCATACGCCGCAGCTGAAGCAGCGCTGAGCTTCAGTAACGATCTCCTCTGCTTTATAACCCGAGTAGACCTCTTTAAAACCCTTAACTCGTGTCTTCACCGGCCTGGCCCGCAAAGGCACCGGCAATTCCTTCTTAAAATAGACCGGGTTCAGGTCATTAAACCGGACCACACCGAAATCCGCCTTCCGGGGAAGGATCTGGTCCGTTCCCGAATTTTCCGGAATGGAGAAGAAATCCTCTCCCTTAAGGTATCGTTCGATGGCCAGGGCTGCCTTTTTGCCGGAGCCTATGGCATGAGCAACGGTACCTCTTCCGGTAGCCACATCTCCCCCGGCGAAAACTCCGTTCCGGCTGGTGAAGCATCCTCTTTCTACGAGAATACCCTGGGTCTCAGATTTTATGTCGTCGGGCAAAAACTCGATGTCCGCAAGCTCCTCGATTGCCGAGACAACACTATCCACCTTCAGCCAAAAATTGGACCCCTTTATGGGAACCTGACGTCGACGACCGCTCTCATCCGGCCTGCTCAGCCTCATTTTAACGAATTCCACACCTTTTGCCCATCCCCCTCGAACCAGAATCTGGGTGGGAGCCGCCAGACAGATTATCTCGATTCCCTCTTCCTGGGCACCATTGATCTCCTTGTCTATAGCTGTCATCTCGACCCTGCTGCGACGATAGAGAATGGTCGGCCGGCATCCCAGTCGAAGGAGACAGCGGGCCACGTTCACCGCCGTATTCCCGCCACCGATTACGGCAACCTTCTCCCCGATCCTGATCTTCTCTCCGAGACTGACCCGTTTTAAGATCTCCAGCCCGGAGAAAACTCCCCTGGCCTCTTCGCCGGGCACATCCAACTTTTGGCCCCGTTGAAAACCCGTGGCGACAAATAGAGCGTCGAAACCTCTCAATTGATCCAGAGTTATATCTCTGCCCACCAGAGTATTGGTTCTGATCTCCACGCCCAGGGATCTTATGTCGACGATCTCCTGATCAAGCACTGCCCGGGGCAACCGGTATCGGGGAATGCCTACCCGCAGCATCCCGCCGGCCTTGGGCAAAGCCTCGAAAACGGTGGCTCCATACCCCATCCTGGCCAGGTGATAGGCGCAAGAAAGCCCGGCGGGCCCGGAGCCTACGATGGCCACCTGCTTACTTCTCTGAGGCCTGGACTTGGGCCGGGAACGCTGAATGCTCCGTCCGTAGTCGGCCAAGAATCTCTCCACAGCATGTATGCAGATGGCCCCATCCAATTCCCTGCGGTTGCACTCGCTCTCACATGGATGGGGACACACTCTCCCACACACGCCGGGAAACGGGTTCTCCTGCAAAATCAGCTCCCAGGCCTCCTGAAATCGCCCTTCGGCCGTTAAGTAGATGACCTCCACGATGTCCTCGCCGGCAGGGCATCCCATATTGCAGGGCGATGTTTTGTCTTTGAAATAGGGTTCCGGGTGCTGGAAGGATGTATTTTGCCCTGAGGCATGCCTCTCCGGATCCTGGCCATTTGGAAATGAATACTTCCCGCTGGGTGATCTGCTCTGCTCAGCTTTTTTTGTCATGAAAGTTTTCCGCTAAACATCTGCACGCTCATAGACTTGAGAGCCTCTGCCATTTAATCATTTTCATCAATCCGCAAACATATTCCTGCCAATTTAATAATATATAAAAAATAGGTTAAAATCACAAGCACAAACTGTACAGCCATGGTCATTCCATCGCCATACTCTTCACAAGCACCATACGTTTCATCATGAGAAGAGGGGGTAGCGGAGGACAGCAAGGCTGGCGGCGGGCCGAGCGAATAGCGAGGACCGTATGGCCGCAGGCCATAGCCAGCCGGTGGCGAAGCCATGCCGGCCGGAGCGAGGGGGAAACCTCCCCCTCCTAAAACATCATTTCAAATTGCAAAGTGC
>CBDUWG010000086.1:0-7439 GCA_965370845.1 uncultured bacterium | reverse complement strand
ACCTTCATGGCCTGACCTCCTTTCTCCCTCTGTTCAAGCCGAGAGAGCTATAATGTAACATGCTTGCTGCTATGGTGTTGCAGCGTGTTTTTAGCACTCGTTGCCGGAGAGTGCTAAAGTCCAAATAGTATAATCAATGCCTTTGATAAAAGCAAGGGAAAAATTCATAGGATGAGAGAAAAGAGGAAGCAAGGGGGGGGCAAAATGGATGGCCAGGATCTCTTAGTTCATGATGACGAATTTCTCATTTTCTTTCCTATCTGCATCAATCCATCCAGGGTCAAATCAGGACATACCTGCTGGATAGTTCGGGATTGATGGGCGATGAGCTCCGCAAGTCCCCCTGTGGCCACAACTGTGGCCTTTTCCCCCAACTCCTGTTGAATTCTGGCCACGATCTCGTCTACCTGGCCCACGGTGCCGAAAAACAAGCCGGCTTGAACGCTCTCCACCGTATCTTTCCCGATGATCCGGCTCGGCTCCTTGATCTCCACAAAACGAGGCAGCTTCGCCGCCCTGACAAATAGGTCGCTAGCAGAGGCATGCAGCCCCGGAGCGATGACCCCACCAAGGTATTTCCCCTCCCGGGATATAACATCGAAAGTGGTGGCCGTGCCGAAATCAACCACCACAACCGGTCCGGGGAACTTTTTATGGGCCGCAACGGCATTGGCAATGCGATCGGCCCCCATCTGGCTGGGATCCTGATAGGCAATTTCCAGACTCAGTTCCAAATCAGCGGAAACCACGATGGGCGAGATGCCAAACAAGTCCTTGACCGTCTTGATAAAGGTCTGGGTTAGAGCTGGAACAACAGAGCCGATCACGGCCTCCTCGATGGCCGCCAGCTCCAGGCCGGCGCCGATACAAAGCTGCCTGAGCAATAGAGTGTGCTCGTCGGCGGTGCGCTTCTGATCGCTGGCGATACGCCAACAATGTAAAAGCTCCCGGCGCTTATATATCCCCAGAACGATATTGGTGTTTCCCGCATCGACAACAAGCCACATGTCTCCTCCTATTTGAGGCTTACATCGCCAGCCAGAAGGCGCCGCCGCTTGCCGGAGGCCTCTTCCAGCAGCAAAGCTCCCATCTCATCGATGTCCACCGCCAGCCCGGAGAACTCTTTCCCACCGACCTGAACCGTCACCTTCCGGCCCAAAACCCACGAGAGCTGACGCCATCGATCCAGAAAAGGGGCCAGGCCCTGATCCTGGAGTTGACCGTATATCTGTTCGAACTTGAGCAGCAAATTCTGCAAAAGGTGCCGGCGGGACACAGACCGTCCCAGCTCTGCCCGGACAGATGTGGCTCTGCCCTGCAGATCCTCCGGGAAATCTGTAGGAGCTTGATTGATGTTGATTCCCACACCCAAAACCACAAAGCGAACTCCGGCCAGATCAACCTGGGTCTCGGTGAGAACCCCAGCCAGCTTCTTTCCCCTGATCAGAACATCATTGGGCCATTTGACCTTCACCGGCAGGTGAGTTCTTTGGCATACAACCTCGGCCACGGCCAGGGCTCCGCAGATAGCCAGCTGGAAAACCCGGCTTGGCGCCATCCGAGGACGCAAAACCAGGGAAAATAGCAGGCCTACCCCCCGCGGGGAATTCCAGCTCCTGCCCATACGCCCCCTGCCGGCCGTTTGCTCCTCGGCCACCACCAGCGTTCCCTGGGCAGCTCCGTTCCGGGCAATTTGCAGAGCAACATCGTTAGTGGACCCGACGCGCTGATAGGAGAAAACCCGGTGCCCCATAACGGTTGTCTTAAGACCGTGTTGGATCTCCTGGGGCAGAAGTAAATCCGGGCTGGAGATGAGCCGATAGCCCAGGCGGGGATGAACCTCAATTTCATAGCCCTGCTGGCAAAGCTCTCCTACATGTTTGCACAGCGTAGAACGGGAAACGGACAGGCGGTGGGACAGGGAGTTTCCGGAGAGATGCTCACCAAAAACCTCCCGCAATAGGGCCAGAACCTGCTCATCCAGGTTTGACCTGGAAAAGCTCCCTTCAATCTCACGCCGGGTCATGGCCGCCTCGGGATATCAGTTTGTTGATGACCAGACTCATGTCCACAGCAGCGGCCGAGTGGGTCAAGGCCCCCACGGAGATGAAATCCACGCCGGTCATAGCCACCTGACGAACGTTTCCCAGATGGATCTTGCCCGAGGCCTCCAGCTCAGGCCGCCTGCCCAACCCCTTCTGGCCGTGAACCAGAGTTACTGCCTTTCTCATTAGATCCAGGTTCATATTATCCAGCATGATCCGGTCCGCATCGGCCTCGATGGCCTGGCTCATCTGGTCCAGATCGCCGACCTCTACCTCCACTGGGAACCCAAGGTTCTGAGTCCTGACCCTCTGAACCGCTTGGATAATCCCTCCACTGGCCGCAATGTGATTGTCCTTGATGAGCACCATATCATATAAACCCATGCGATGGTTGTAGCCCCCCCCCACGGTCACGGCGTATTTCTCCATAAATCGCAGACCGGGTGTAGTTTTCCTGGTGTCCAGTATTTTTACCCCGGTCCCTGCCACAGCCTGGACAAAGCGAGAGGTCTGAGTAGCGATGCCGGAAAGCCTCTGCAGAAAATTCAGGGCCGTTCGCTCGGCAGTCAGGATAGCCATGGCTGGACCATACATCTGCACGATCACATCTCCCTCTCCGATTGCCTGTCCATCTTGGCGGAGTGAATCAAACTGAACCTCCTGGGAAATCTCCCTAAAAACCGCTTTGGCCACCGAGATGCCAGCCACAATTCCCGCCTCTTTGGCCAAGATAACTGCCTTGGCCACGATCCCATCGGGCACAGTAGCCTGGGAGGTCACATCCCCTGACCCCACATCCTCATCCAGAGCCCGCCGGACCTCATCCTGGACCATCTCCGGATTCAGCGACACCGTTTCCTCCATTTTTAGGGTATTTTTCTAAATCGAAGTTAATGTAACATGCCCCCCTCGGCAAAGTCAAGGGGAAAAAAGCAACTGCCTTCTGGATGCGATATCCAAAATACCGCGTCGCCCCCTTTTCCCTTGACAAAAGCACCGATCTGGGTATATTTACCTCATAAAGAACATGTTTTTTCGCCTCCCTCTACCGCAAAAAGGTGATTGCTCCTTGACCCTCACCATTTTTCTCTTGCTGTCAGGACTCGTTATTCTGCTCTTTCTCTCCGCCTTTTTCTCCGGATCGGAAACGGCCCTATTTTCCCTGGGCAAGCTCCAGCGACGCAGCATGAAACAGGCGAAGAATCCCCGGACAAAGTTTGTCGAGCGGTTGTTGGCACGGCCCTCCCGGTTGCTCATCTCTATTTCAGTGGGCAACACGTTCGTCAACATCATGGCTTCCGGCCTGGCTACTGTCCTGTTCATCTCTCTGTTGGCCCGCCAAGGTGAGTTCGTCGCCTTTATCGCCATGAGTGCGGTCGTCCTCATCTTCGGGGAGATCACCCCTAAATTTCTGGCCGTGCGTAATTCTCCCCGCTTCTCCTTGGCCGTGGCCAAGCCCCTGTTTATTTTCTCCCGCCTGGTAGCCCCGCTGGTCCGGTTTCTGGAAACGACCACCGGCTCCATCGTTCATCTTCTGGAGGGAGGCCGCGATGCCGGGGCTTCTGCTCCCACGGAGGAAGAGCTGATGACGGTAGTGGAGCTGGGGCATAAGGAGGGGATTGTGGACCGGGTAGAGCGGGAGATGATTCTGCGGGCCTTTGAGTTTGGGGACCTGTCGGCGGAAGAGGTGATGACACCCCGGACGGAGATCTTCAGCCTGGACGTGCGCACCACCCCCCCGAGGGCCAGAGCTCTGTTGCAGGAGAGGGGGGTCTCTCGCGTTCCCGTTTACCGCAAAAACCCCGAAGATGTGGTGGGTATTCTGTATGCCAAGGATCTGGTGGTCCAAATGTTCTCATCCCCGGGAACCAGCTTGAAACGATACCTTCACCCACCCTATTTTATCCCGGAAACCAAGCGGCTGGGACCACTGCTTTGGGAGTTTCAAAAAAAGGGGACCCACATCGCCATGGTCATCGACGAGCACGGGGCCCTCTCCGGCCTGGTCACCATGGAAGATCTGTTAGAGGAAATTGTAGGCGAGATCGTGGACCAAAAGGAGCAACCGCAGACTGAATATCAGCTCTTGGACAAAAGGACCATTGTAATTGTCGGATCTATTGATTTATCGGCTTTTAACGAAGTCTTCCGTGTCGAATTGGTCCATCCTCACTATAAAACAGTGGCCGGATATGTGATCGGTCACCTGGGGCGAATTCCCCGGGAGGGCGAGTCATTCGAGCTGGGTGGCCTGGGCTTCAAGGTGCTGAAGGCCGACCTCAACAGGATCATCGCCTTGCGAATCAGAAAGGGCAGACGGAGAAAACCCCATCGCCCATCACCTTTTCGGAGACGCTGAAGTGTCTATCCTGGTGGCTTCTCTCATCATCATCATCTGCCTCGCCGCATCGGCCTTTTTCTCCGGAGCCGAGACGGCCTTGATTTGTGCCGACCGGATCCGGCTACGCCACCTGGTGGAGAAAGGAAATAAGCGGGCTCTCATCGTCGAATCTATGCTGAATAGCCCGCAAAAGTTCTTGGGCACCACCCTGGTGGGAACCAACCTGGCTATAGTCGGGGGATCTGTGGTGGCAACCAGGCTGGCCGGCCAACTTCTGGGCAGCAGCACCAACCTGGTGGTACTTCTGCAAACGGTGGTCATGACTCTGTTGGTGCTCGTCTTCGCCGAGATCGTGCCTAAAAACTTGTCCCGGATCCATGCGGACCTGCTGGTTTTACTGCTGGCCCGAGGAGTGAAAATCAGCTATTTGCTCCTTTCCCCCGTCGTTGTGGCCACCACCGGTCTTTCCCGCCTGCTCCTCAAAAGGGAAACCTGTGCTAAGGATCGAAAGATCCCCTTCGTCAGCCGGGAGGAATTGCGTTTTTTGACCAGCGAAAGTCACCGACACGGGCTTATCGAAAAACAGGAGCAGTTTATCGTCCGCCAGATTTTCGACTTCGCCGAGACCACGGTTCAGGAGGTGATGGTACCCCTGGATAAAGCTGTCGCTGCCGATTTGAAAAGCTCCCCTCCCCAGATTGCGGAGATGATCCAAAAAGAGGGGTTCTCGCGAATTCTTATCTATAGCGGGGAGGTAAACAACATCGTGGGCGTGGTGGATATCAACCATCTCCTGGGCGCCAGGAGAAATACACCCTTAAAAAAGCTCCTTTACCCTCTCTCTAGGGTGAAACAGGAGACCAGCATCGAATGGCTTTTTCTTCAGTTACAGAGGAAAAGGGAACACATGGCTCTGGTGATGGGTGAAAGAGGACGGGTGATCGGGATTGTTACCATGGAGAATTTGCTAGAGGAGATCGTCGGGGATATCAAGGACGAGTACGATGAGGGATAAGCTCGTTTAACTGAACGACCTTTTGAGAACGAAGCCGGATATGGTCGCTGGGGCCATCAGGACCAGGAAGTTGAACTCCGTCGCTCTCAATCAGTATAGCTTCGAGGAAGGCTTGCGCACTCTTATTTCCGGCCAACTTTGTCGGTCCGGACACAATGAGTAAGTTATCGGTGACATAGCAACACAGACAAAAAAATTTCCCTGTCAACCTGTTCATGAACCCAGGCTTTTCTCGGCAAGCTCCTGAATCCACCCTCTCACCAACCCCGCTTTTTCCAGTTCATCCAGGGCCTGTCTATACTCGGTTTGGGAAATAGGGCGATTCAGCAAAGGGTCTTCCCTTGCGGACCAGAGGGGAATGTACTGGCTCATCAGGCTAACGTGGACTCGACGGGAAATCTCCTGACCGATAAAGCGCATCACCTCTCCTGTGCCCGCCAGACCATTGGGCAAAACCAGATGACGGATAAGCAGCCCATGGACAGCCACTCCACTATCATCGACCAACAGATCGGCCACCTGACGGTACATCTCCCGTACGGCCGCCCGGTTAACACGGGGATAATCGGGCGCCGATGAGTACCTCCCGGCCACATCCGCATTGCCGTATTTCATGTCCGGGAGGTAAATATCCACGATGCCGTCGAGCAGGTTCAGCACCTCCAGGGTTTCATATCCTCCGGTATTGTAGACGATAGGCAGGACAAATCCTTCTCCCACAGCAAGATTGAGAGCCTGAAGGATACCGGGCAGGAAATGGGACGGTGTTACCAAATTGAGGTTATGACAGCCACTATGTTGCAGGGCCAGCATTATCTTAGCCAGTCGCTCAGGGGAAACGGAATATCCCCGCCCCTGGTGGCTCATGGGTGCGTTCTGACAGTACGTGCATCGCAGAGTACAGCAGGAAAAAAAGATGATCCCGGATCCCCACCTCCCGGAAATAGGCGGCTCCTCTCCAAAATGGACCTTGTATTTGTAGACCCGCGGCTGAACCCCGGACCGGCAGAACCCTAACTCTCCGGACAGGCGGTGGACGCCGCAGGCCCGGGGACACAGGCGGCAGTTCTCCATGATCTCTTGAGCCCTCCAGGCCCTGGCGGCCAACTCCCCGCTCCGATATAACCTCAGGTAAGAGGGCGATGTCACTCGTGCCCAATTTTCCGCATTTTTGCGAGTTTTGCGTCGGATGTTAATCATGCGGCCAATCTCCCGGATTATCCGCCCATCTAATGGCCCCCCAAATATCTCCCCACCTCAATGCCGACTTTGGAAAAGACTTCTGGAAGTTCCGCTTTTATGGGAAGAAAAGCCACTCCCGCCTCATTCTCAGTATAACCACGGCGTGGTAGATCAGTCAAGAAAATTCTCCGTGACCTGATTCACCGAGACGCTCGGACAATCAGCACCTTTTGGGTATTGGGCAAACAGCCGGGAGAGTGAGAAAGGGCACGACATCCCGGTAAAGGAACCTCGTGGAAACAAACCCAACACATAAAAAAAGGGGAGATAAACTCCCCTTTTTCGATTCGAGTGGACCTGTAAAACCTATTTTTTACGCCGGCGAATGGCGCCAAAGGCCCCCATTCCCAACAGACCGCTTCCCAACAACAGCAAGGTGGCCGGCTCGGGAACGGCCTCCACGGACACGTTGTCCACAAAGAGCCCGGTGGGGAACAGAGGATCTTGTGTGGTGGTCACCCCAAAGGCGATCGAGCAGGCTATGGGACCCGTGATCCCGCTGATGTCATAGTGCTTGCTAAAAGTCTGCCAACCAGGGGACTCGTATCCACCCCAATCCACCCCTCCCCAGTACACATATTCGTCGAAGACAGCACCGCCACCAGTATCGTACTGCATGCCAATCCTAATATAGTCATATTCAACGCAATCCCAACTCCACGGCAGATACTGAAAACCCACTGAAACGCCTGGCGTGGCGGCCGGAACAACGAAGCTCTGGTAGAGAATAGCCGTGCCTAAAGCCTGGATGCCAAAGATAGTCGGGGGAGCTACCAAGGCGACCTTACAACCAAGT
>CBDUWG010000085.1:0-7479 GCA_965370845.1 uncultured bacterium | reverse complement strand
TGCTGGTTAAACAGAGGCGTTTTCCGAATAGATACAGTTTCTTTCCAGAATCCAGTATCCAGTATCCAGTATCCAGTATCGACACCGACAACCGAGCCTCGTGCCCTCTCACGGAACGCCGTGCTCACCAGTCATGGGCACAAAGAGAACGGGGATAATATCCGTTTGGCGGATCTGACCCTCTTTTTTCTCCACCAGATACAGCTCCTGCCTGTAGCCCCGACCCACTGGGATAACCATCCTGCCGCCTTCAACCAACTGATCTACCAGCGGCTGGGGAATATGATCCGGTGCACAGGTGACCACGATGGCATCATAGGGCGCGTGCTCCTCCCAACCCAGGTAGCCATCCCCGATCTTGACCCGAACCCGGGAGTATCCCAGCCTTCGCAGGGTCTCCTCCCCTCTCTTCCCCAAATCCTCCAGGATCTCGATGGTGTACACCTGGTCCGTCAGCTCCGCCAGCACAGCCGCCTGGTATCCAGAGCCGGTACCGATCTCCAGAACTCTCTCGCCGGGAAGCAGATGGAGAACCTCGGTCATCAAAGCGACGATGTAAGGTTGAGAGATGGTCTGCCCCTCTCCGATGGGCAGAGGATGATCTTCGTAAGCGGCATGGCGCAGATCTTCTGGCACGAACTCGTGCCGAGGAACCCTGCGCATGGCATCCAGGACGGCCTGGTCCGTAATCCCCCTGGCCAGGATCTGCCGCTCCACCATGCGCTCCCGGAGAACCTGGTAGCTCCCCTCCTGTCGACAACCAGAGATTAAAACCACCAGGGCTAGAAGAACCGCCCGCAGAAGAGAACGCTGAAACACACCGGAAGAGGACAGCATGGGTACCTCCTGGGCAAGAGTGCCGTGCATATCGACATCAGCAACCTACCGGGAGCACGAGGGGCCGGGCCGGTCCGGCAGGTATCACCGGTGATTCCACCCCCGGGAACAGATCCATCTGTTGGAATGCATTCTGACGGCCATCGATCAAAAGAAACGGAGCCGCCCGCCTGATCCAAACCCCGGCCGCTCTCAGTTCCTTCAGGCTGTGGAGTTTACCCTTAGTCCTCATGGTCACGATCTTCCTGGCCGACCTGGGCCCAATTCCGGGAATGCGCAACAGCTGGCTTCTCTGCGCCCTATTTACCTCCATCGGAAAGAGCTCGGGATGGTTCAGGGCCCAGACCATTTTTGGATCGGCCTCGGCGGACAGATTCCCCACTTGGTTGAAGATCAGCTCGCCGAAACGGGAAACCATACCGGCGCAGGAGAAAATCGGCCTGGTATAGCCGATGCTCCCGCAGGGGAACTGTGGGAGCTTGGCCCTCCAGGGGAGTTCCCGGAATGGGCTGAAAGGCGCTGAAGTAGACCCGGGACAGATCCATCTCTCGATACAGCCCTTCCGTCTGATGAAGGATCTCCCTGTCCGACTCTCCGGCGGCCCCCACCACGAACTGGGTGGTCTGGCTCTTAGAGGTGCGGGGAGATGTTTTCCGGATGAGCCCTTGCACCCATTTCATCCTCAGAAGCAAGTCCTCCTCAAAGCTCTTTTGCCCGGCAATCTGAGAAAGCCTCTTTTGATTAGGAGCCTCCAAGTTCAACGACACTCTGGTGGCCAACTGCACCGCCCGCTCCACCAGGCTGAAGCTTGTCCCGGGCAGGATCTTCAGATGGACATATCCCCGAAACCGCTGCTTGAACCTGAGGATCTCCACCACCTTGATCATCCTCTCCATGGTGGCATCGGCACTGCCCAGCAGACCGGAACTGAGAAAAAGACCTCCCACACGCCCCTGACCCCAAAGATTGACGAACAAGTTGGCCAGTTCCTCGACAGCAAAGGAGGTGCGTCGAAAGGAGCGTTGCGCCCGATTCAGGCAGTACCGACAGTCGTTGGTACAGACATTTGATAAGAGCACCTTGAGCAGAAACACGTTCCGGCCATCGGGCAGGGTGCTGGGGTAGATCCAGCGATCGCGAGAACCTCTGATCCTCCCTGTGCCCCCGCAGGCACAGGCCAGGTCATACTGGGCAGACTCGCCCAGAATCTGTATCTTCTGCAAGGCGTCCAATCCTTCCCCCTCTCACCCCTCTTTTGTGGAACAGCCATCCAACCGCCGATACAGGAACCATTTTTTCCGCCTCCCGCCACGGTCCAGGTAGATCTCGAAGACCTCATCTTCATCGGTGACCACCCGAAAAAAAGTACGGTGCCGCCGCTGCCACCAGCGCCCCCGGGGCACGGACCCGAAACTGTAGTCCGGCCATTCCCCCCAGATCTCCTGGATGCAATACTCCCTTCCCTGCCAGATGAATGCGCCGGGTATTCCCGGTTTATCACCGGTCTTTACCTGGATCTGTTGGGAGTAGAATTCGGCCAAGGCTCGCTCCATCTCAAAAGATGATCTCAACAGCTGACGCACTCATGCTGTCACCCCACGAAGGGATTCAGGGTATAGTCCACCGATTGTATTCGGGAGCGGTTCAAGATATATGTGCAGCGGATCTCCCGAACCGCCGGCATTTCTGATCTTGCACATATCAGATCAGAACACATATCAACCATTTTCTTAGCTAATTCGCATAATAATCAAAACTTCTTTATTGTTACGATTACATCCTTCTGATCAATCCGACAACCTTGCCGGCGATACGAAACGCGGGCGCATCCCTCTCCACAACTATGGGTCCATAGGAAGAGTTCGCCGGCTCCAGACGCACGCGCCCGTTCTCCGGGTAGAACCGTTTCACCGTGGCCTCCTCTCCGATGATGGCCACCACGATATCACCCTTCTCAGCCGAGGGCTGTTGACGGGCGAAGATCACGTCACCATCGAAGATACCTGCATCGATCATGCTTTTTCCCTTGACCCGCAGGGCGAATAGGTCACCCGATGTTAAAAAAGAGCTGTCCAGAAAGAAATAGTCCTCGATGTTCTCCTGGGCCAAAATGGGCTCACCTGCAGCCACCCGTCCCACCAGGGGCACGGCCACGATATTATCGGGCGAGGGACCATGCACCAGCTCAATTCCCCGCGACACGTGGGGCCGACGACGGATGAAGCCTTTCTGAGCCAAAACACCCAACAGATACCTCACTCCGTTGGTGGAGCTAATCCCCAGGGCATCCCCCATCTCCCGGATGGTGGGCGGGCAACCCCTCTCCCTGATGGCTCTGACGATAAAGTCCAGGGCCTGCTTCTGCCGGGCAGTTAGTGGACCAGCCATAGTTTTCACCTCCAAACTGATTTTCTGACTACCGCACGATCTAAAAGCTGAATTTTGTGAACCTTCAAAAAGACCGAGACTCGGGACCCGGGGACCGTGAATCGTAAAATATAAGCCCGCTGATTTTACGAATCTCGAGTCTCGGCCTTTGCATTGTCTTAGCTTAGATTTTATCCAGGATCCAGGATCAAGGATCGGGTTTTCTTTCCAGGATCTTTCCTCAGTACCAAAGCGGCCCATTCTCTGCTGACGCATCTCAATGATACTGCACATTTGTGCAATTGTCAAGCAAAAAATTTTTGCGCTTCTAAAATCCAAAGACAGGCATGACTTACCGCCACTATGGAACCGCCGACCTCTCCTTTTCCAACCGCTCTCGCAGATTGTCCATAGTCTCACTCAGCTGTGCATCGGCGGGGTTAAGCTGCACAGCTCTCCCCCAGCTTACCATGGCCTCTTCGGCTTTCCCCTGCAGATATAAAACATTCCCCAGCAGCTTGTGCCCAAGGGGATCGCCGTCCTGCCGACTGATGACCTGCCGAAACTGCCTCTCCGCCTCGGCCCAGCGTTCCATCTCCACAAAGACCATACCCAGCTCCAGCCTCACCTGCACCTCATTGGGGAAAAAACCCAGCTCCTGCTGGAACTCTCCCACGGCCTGCTCCAACCAGCCCAGTTCCCGGTATGTTCTGCCCAGCATATAGTGCACCTGGGGGTAGCCGTTATGAAGACGAATCACTGCTTTTAGCTCCTCGGCGGCCAGGTAGTGTGCCTTTTTCTCCTCCAGATAAGCCACCCCCAGGTTGAAGTGAGCGGTGACCTTTCCCGGATCCAGCTGTAACACCCTGCCCAGCTCGGCGATGCCCTCATCCACACGGCCCTCCCGGATCAGGGCCACACCCATGGTTTCGTAGCGGCTAACAAACCCCTTCTCGGCCATCCCGCGGCCTTGTATCAGGTCGAAGAAAATGATCAGCAAAATGGCTGGCAACCAGCAGACCGTCAAAAACCCCCACCTTTTCTCCCTTATCCGCGCAAAAGACAAACGCAGTGCATAAGCGGCGAAGATAATCAGAAAGGGCACTGCCGGGAGACGATAACGAGCGGAGACGAAGAAAAGCAACACCGAAATCATGGAGAGAAAAATTTGCAGATACAACAGCAGGGACCGGCGCCAGGTCTTCAGTCCAATTATCAAGCCCATGAGGGCGATGGGGCAAAGGATCGTGAAGTCCAGCAACGGCAGCCGCAGAACGATGGAGAGTCTCCTGAAAAAGTGAAAATTGCGATTATCAGGAATCTCCCGCGGTCCCCAAAATAGCAAAAATTTCCGCAGTTGCAACCGAAGATATTGTCCGGGTTGCTCCCGTATAAAGTCCACGGCCTGCCCAAACCAGAATGAGGAGGACTCGGCCAGACTCAACTGCCGGCCAACCCTCTGACTGGCCAGTCGTCGAAAATCCTCGTGCTCCCACTCGGTCCCCGGACGCACACCTGGGGCCGGGGCGTATGTGCCGCTGGCCCGGGGGTTGTTGCCGGCGTAAAAAGTCTCCCCCCCATGGGCGGTTATCAGCACCATCTTCCCTCCCACCACGACGTTGCGGACCGCCACGGGCAGGATGACCAGCGCCGTTCCCAGACAGAACAGCAGCGCCGGGAGAACCCTTCGCCGAAAAGATCTCCCCCTGCCGTATGCAAGCAGCCAGACCAGAGCGGCAAAAAAAGTAGCGTCAACCCGGGCCAGGGCGCGCAAACCCCAGACCACCCCTGCGCCCAGGGAGCGCCCGGGGCCGGGCCTGTGGCCAAAGATCAGCAAAAGCACCGTCAGTACGCAGAGAAAAAGGCCCAGGGTGGAGATGGTGATGGTTCCCTCGTAAAAGATAAAGGGAGCATAGACGGCGGCCATCAAACCCGCCAGAATACCTGTGTTCCGGTCGAAGACCCGGCGGCCGATGAGGGCCAGCATCACACAGAGGCCTGCGCCGAGGACCGATTGGATGATCTTGACCCCCAAAATGGTGTGACCAATCATCTTATATATGAGAGCCAAGAAGTAAGGATACAGGGGGCTGCCGTAGAAAACCCCCTCTCCCAACCAGTCCCCGGCACTGATATTCCTGGCCCAACGGTCGTAAAAGGCAGGGTCTAAAAAAAGCTGCCGGGAAAGGGGATGATCCTTGATCTCCCACTGGAAAAAAAGTCTCAAGGCCAGAGCCAGAAAGAGGATGGCCAAGCCCCAGAGCAGATCTCTCCGGCTGCCGCCTTTTTTTGTCATCTCCTCTTTCTGAATGTTCAGATCTGTATCTTCAGCCATTTTTTGCTCCGAAATCTGCCCAACATGGTCAGACCCAAGATGACGATGTAGATGCTGGCCCCCATCCATGCCCCCACTACGCCCATCTCCAGTCTCATCCCGAACAGAAAGGCCAGGGGCGCGAACAGCAGCCAGGCAAAGGTCACCCCCACGTACATGGTCCAGCGGGTGTCCCCGGCCCCGCGTAACCCGCCGGCGCTGATGATGCCCACCCCGTCGAAGAACTGGAAAAAAGCGGCCAGGAGCAGAATCCTTCCTCCAAAGTAAAGCACCTGCGGACTTTTGTTGAACAGGCCCACCAGCTGCCTGGGCAGACAAAGTAACAGGACAGCCACCAGGGCGGAATAGAATAAACCTATCTTTATGGCGGTGTAACCGCTGAGGATGGCGCGTTCCGGTTGCTTGCTGCCGACGTACTGGCCCACCAGGGAGGTGGCGGCGATGGAGATGCCGTAGCAGGGCATGAACGACAACGACAGTAGCCGTATGGTAATATGATTGGCGGCCAGCTGATCGTCACCCATCCTGCCGATCATGGCCGTGAAGAACAAAAAACTGCCCATATCCAGAAAATACTGCACCCCAATAGGGGCGCCTATGTGCAACACACGCCTGATCTCAGAAAGCTGGAAACGCCAGGCGTTACGGGAGGCGAACAGTTTGGAATAACGCCGTGACAGATAGATCACCAGCAGGATCAGGGCGGCCACGAAATTGGCGAACACCGTGGCCACAGCGGCACCTCGCACCCCCCAAGAGGGAAAACCGCATTTCCCGAAGATGAGCAGGTAGTCGAAGAGGATGTTTATCAGGTTGGCCACGATAACCACCTTCATGGGGGTCTTCGTGTTGCCGATGCCCCGGAAAAAGCAGGAAAGGGTCAGGTAGATCACGAAGAATCCCCCGCCGACCATCCGAATCCGGGTGTAAGCTACACCCAGCTCCTGGACCTGGGACGACGGGCCCATCAGGGAAAAGAACACATGGCTCCAGTATCCGATGACGACCATGATGACCCCAAATATCAGCGATAGATAGATCCCCTGCCAGGTGATGACCCCGCACCTGGTGTGTTCTTTGGCCCCATAGTATTGGGCCACGAAGGTGTTTACGCTGCTCACCGTGCCGTTGAAAAAAGAGTGTGTGCACCACACCAGCGTTCCGGCCAAACCCACGGCGGCAAGCTCCACCTTTCCCAACCGGCCAACCATTATGGTGTCCACCAGGCTCATCAGGGTCTGGGACATCATGGTCAATATGGCCGGGTAGGCCAGTATCCACACCTCGCGGTAATTTCCCCTGGTCAAGAATCTCATCAATTTAATCTCTCATGAAATTTTAAAAAAGGCCAGATTACCTCATCTGACCGTCTGGAAACGCTCTCTACCAGAAACGCAGGGAGGAAAAAGCACCTTCCTAAGGCCACACCTGCGCACTGCAAACCTTCAACGCTCTCCGACCGGTCACCACCGAGACCACCGCCCCCACGAAAGAGCCGGTGAGCACGGCGCTTAGCAACAGCAGGGGCAGCAAAAAGAGTATCTCCCCCCGATGAATATACAGGCAGTACGCCAGATACAGTTGGGTTAAATTATGGGCCAATGCTCCCAGCACGCTAACTCCCACCACGCTGAAGACCGAACCGAGATATCGCCATGCCAGGCCCATGCAAATCAGGCTGGCCAGACCTCCACCCAGCACAAAAGGGAATATTGGGCTCAGCAGAGTACCGCTGGCCAGTGAACCCAAAAATACGCGCAGCAAAAGTACCGTCAGGGCCTCCCAGAACCCGAACAGAACCAGGGCCATCAGTGTGGCCACATTGGCCAGCCCGATTCGCGCCCAGGGCAGCGGCTGCGGTATGTGCGCCTCCAGGACGTAGAGGATCAACCCCACTGATACGATCAGGGATAGGCGAACGAGTTTGTGTGTTGAATGAG
>CBDUWG010000084.1:0-7491 GCA_965370845.1 uncultured bacterium | reverse complement strand
CAAGGGGCAAGGATGTTGTTTGCCGAGGCAACAGTCGATGTAAGCCCGGAAGATGCCAAAAAGATCGGCATATCTACAGGGGATGAAGTAGTTGTCTCCTCGGAACACTTCCAGAAAAGTCTTTCGGCCAGAATTGTCAGCGGCCAGCAGAGGGGCATGTTGTATGCCACACTCCGTAATGGTGAATTCATTGAACCGAACCCGCATCCGGTGAGAATGAGAAAAAAAGATGTTTAAATTAATAGAAAGCCAGATGATCGTTCCCAATATACACCTCATGACGCTGGAAGCTCCGGCCATCGCCAGTGAGATAAGGCCGGGTCAGTTCGTGATTGTGCGAGCCGAGGAGGAGGGAGAGAGAATACCCCTCTCTGTGTCTGACTGGGACAGGGAAAAGGGGACGCTGACCATTATTTTCATGAATGTGGGCAATACTACTGGAAGGCTGGCCTCGCTGAGAGATGGCCAAAACCTTCCCACCGTGGTGGGTCCTCTGGGCAATGCCACGGAAATCGAAAAATTTGGAACTGTCCTGTGCCTTGGCGGATGCTACGGTATAGGAAGCATTTTCCCCATTGCGCGAGGGCTCAAGGAGAAAAAAAACAAGGTGATCACTGTAATAGAGGCCAGAAGCTCATATCTCTGTTACTGGGAGGAGAAACTTGGGCAGGTATCCGACAGGATCGTAAACATCACCCGGGATGGAACGAGGGGTTACCGGGGACACGTGGAAAGGCTTGCCGAGATTATAAAATCATTGGATGAGACCATAGACCGGATGATCATCAATGGATGTACTTTCCTGTTGAAGAAAGGATCAGATGCCAGCCGGCCTCTGGGCATAAAGACGGTCGTTAGCTTGAATCCAATCATGATTGACGGCACAGGGATGTGCGGAGTGTGTCGTGTTTCCGTGGGAGGTTCAACAAAGTTTGCCTGTGTGGATGGACCGGATTTTGATGGACACCAGGTGGATTGGGCTGAACTTTTGCAGCGCAGAAGAACCTACATGCCGGAAGAAGTCACATCTCTGAGAACGAGCAGGTGTGAAGAACACGTTGTCAAACGGTAGGGAAAAGTGATATGCCGGTTCAGAAGCGTAAAAAGATAGATCTAATTAGAAGGGAGATGCCCAAGCAGGCTCCGGAGGTTCGCCGGAATAATTTCAGCGAGGTGGCACTGGGGTATTCCGTTGATACTGCCGTGGAGGAGGCAAAACGCTGTCTGGCATGCAAAAAGCCCAAGTGTGTATTGGGATGTCCGGTGGAGATTGATATTCCCGGGTTCATTCGATGCATTGCCGAGCGGGACTTCACCTCCGGCGTCAGTGTGTTGAAGGAGAAAAACCTCCTTCCAGCGATCTGCGGACGTGTCTGTCCCCAGGAGGAGCAATGTGAAGAGATTTGCATTTTGTTGAAAAAGGGAGGGCAGATTGCCATCGGTCGGCTGGAGCGATTTCTGGCAGACTGGGAAGCAGGACAGGGTGAGATGGAGATGCCGAAAAGGCCTGCTGCAACGGGAAAGAAGGTCGCCGTGGTTGGTGGAGGCCCGGCGGGACTCACTGTGGCTGGTGACCTGATCAAATTGGGACACCAGGTGACAATCTTCGAGGCGCTGCACAAGATGGGTGGGGTGCTGATTTACGGTATTCCCGAATTTCGGCTTCCCAAGGCCATCGTGAGTAGAGAAGTGGACTATCTCAAAAAGCTGGGCGTTGAAGTGATCACCGACTTTGTGGTGGGCAAGACCAGAACGGTAGATAGTCTGCTGCAGGAATTCGACGCCATATTTATTGGCTCCGGCGCGGGATTGCCATGGTTCATGGACATTCCCGGAGAAAATCTGAATGGCATTTATTCGGCCAATGAGTATCTGACACGAATGAACCTGATGAAAGGCTATCTCTTCCCCCAGTTTCCCACTCCCATAAAGGAGCACAAACGCGTAGCAGTCGTCGGCGGCGGGAACGTGGCCATGGACTGTGCCAGAACGGCCTTGAGGTTGGGAGCAGAGGCCAGGATCATCTACAGGAGATCGAGGCAGGAACTGCCGGCAAGGGAGGAGGAGGTCGAGAACGCCGAGGAGGAAGGGGTGATCTTTGATTTTCTCACACTGCCCATCAGATATATCGGGGACCAGAACGGATGGATCAAGGAGATCGAATGCCTGCGCATGGAGCTGGGTGAGCCAGATGCTTCCGGAAGGAGAAGACCGGTGCCCATCGAGGGCTCTGAGTTTATCCTTCCCATGGATGCTGCCATATGCGCAATTGGAAACAGCCCAAATCCGCTCATAGCGGCAAACACCCCAGGATTGGAGGTGGGCAAGAGGGGCAACATCGTTGCCGACGAGGAGAGCGGAAAGACATCCCGGGAGAGAATTTGGGCCGGGGGAGATGTGGTCACCGGTGCCGCAACAGTCATCCTGGCCATGGGGGCCGGGCGCAAGGCGGCCAGATCTATCCATGAGTACCTTAGTTCTCTTTAATCGAAAACAGAGAGTGAGTAGATGATGCTGGGGAAGAGACCAATCGTCAATGAAGCAGGATTTCATGAAACATCCGCTGTGGTTTTTTCGTAACCTTGTGTTATGCTGATCCATTCGTCTTCCCGGTTTAGCACAAACTTTCTTGTGGAATGAACCGGGAACCCTTTAACCAAAGGAGAAGAGAATATGCGGCCTTACCATTGTCGTTTATCTCTCGTCATCGTGTTCGTGGGCGCACTGCTGGCGGCTATGTTGGGGAATGCCGTTGCCAAGCCTAACACCCTAGTCCGCGATGAGATTCCCGACAAGTACAAGTGGAATCTAAACGATATCTATCCGGATTGGGAAGCCTGGACAAAAGGACTGGCTCAGCTGGAGGTGTTAATAGAGGAGTATTCTGGGCTGCAGGGAACCTTAACACAGGGACCTGAGCAGCCGTTGAAAGCCTTTAAATTGAATGACGAGCTGGGTATGCTCCTTTACAAGGTCTATCGATACCCGGGGTTGGCGCATTACGTGGACACCCGAGATAACGAGATGGCCGCTCGTCTGCAGCAGGTGCAGATCCTGATGTCTCAATTTGGTATCGCCACCGCCTGGTTCAACCCGGAATTGCTCTCCATTCCCTGGGAGACGATGGAGAACTGGCTCAGCGACACCGAAGATCTGGCGCCATATAGGTACAATATCGAGAGTCTCTACCGTCAGCAGGAACACGTCCTGGACGAGGAAAAAGAGCAGTTGTTGTCCTATTTTAGCCGGTTTAACGGCAGCCCCTCATCCGTTTTCTCAAAGCTATCCACCGCCGATATTAAATTTCCCAAGACGGTTCTCTCCGACGGCGATAGTCTCACGATAACGCCCGGGCAATACCGCAGCATCCTCAACACAAATCGTAACCAGGCCGATCGGGCCAAGGCTCATAAAACTTTTTACGGCATTTACGCTGCCAATGCCAACACGTATGCTGCTATCTACGATGGTGTTCTGCAGCGCGATTGGGCTCTGGCCCAAGCTCGCAACTACAGTTCCACCCTGGAAGCCGCCCTGGACGATGACAATGTTCCCACAGAGGTGTTCGAGAACCTGGTATCAATGGTTAAAGCCGGTACAGAGCCGGTCAGGCGGTATAGGCAGCTGCGCCAGGATGTTCTGGGCCTGGAGACATATCACCTGTATGACGGCTCTATTCCCCTGGTGGATTTCGACAAGATATATGAATATGATGATATCATCGACTGGATTGTGACATCTGTGCAGCCATTGGGAAAAGAGTACCAGAAGATGATACGAGGCGTTTTCGGCAATCGTTGGATCGATGTCTATGAGAATGAGGGAAAATATAACGGCGCCTTTTCCGCCGGAGTATATGGTGTCCATCCGTATCTGCTTTTGAACTACAATGAGACATTAGAAAGTGTTTTTACCGCAGCTCACGAGGTTGGGCACACCATGCACACCATGCTCTCGCAGGAAAATCAGCCTTTTGCCACCTCCGATTACACCATTTTCGTGGCTGAGGTAGCTTCAACCTTGAACGAAGCTCTTATGCTGGATTATATGTTCGAACATACCAAAGATCCCCAGGAGCGGATTACCCTGTTGCAGCAGGCCATCGACAACATCGTGGGCACCTTCTATACCCAGGTCATGTTCGCCGATTATGAATGGCAGGCACACAAGCTAGTGGAACAAGGCCAGCCGATCACGGCCGAAGTTCTCAGTGAGCTCTATACCGGCCTGTTGAAAGAATACTACGGGGACACTCTGTCGCTGGAGGGAGACCTGTACGGCTGCACCTGGGCGCGCATCTCCCACTTCTATGGCAGTCCGTTCTATGTGTATAAATATGCAACCTGTTTTGCCTCGTCGGCCATACTGGTCAAGGAGATTACATCCAAGGACAAGAAGGTCAGCAGGGCCGCTCAGGATCGCTATTTGACGCTTTTAAAATCCGGTGGCAACGACTACCCCATGGAGCAGCTCAAGAAGGCCGGGGTTGATCTCACGCAGCCGGGCACATTCCAGGCGGTCATCGACCAGCTTGACGATTTGGTGACGCGTTTTGAAAAGGAGTTGGAGAATTTGTAGCTGGTAATGGCAACAGAGATGGTATTTTCCAGAAAAGCCGGCTGGTGTCTTTGAAAAGGGATGCCAGGTTGTCTGATAGATACATAGCCACCTCGACCCAGAGTATTTGGACAGTTTTTGGAGTCGAGGTGGCCTCTTTTTTGCTACTTTTCTTCTATCTGAAGGCTCAGGAAATGGCGAAAAGCAAGCCTCGACGCGAAAAAGGCAGCTGTTTTTAAAGATCGCTTTGCAAAATAAGAAAAGAATTTGCATTTTGAACCAAGGAAGGGCAAAAAGCATCGTCATTTACACCCTTTATGCGGATTAAGCGAATGTCTTACAGAAAAGAACGTAATGCTTCCAGTAGGAAGATCAGAGAACTGCGTTCCCAAAGAAATTATTCTCCAGATAACTTGGAAGAGGGTTTTTGCATTCTAAGCGTACGAATGGAAATTCTGGAGCTCAATGGCAAGATGCGGGAATGGTTTCCCCATATAAACGGGAAACGTTCATCCCTCTGCTACCAGGCCTTCCCAGATCCTGCCCGCCAAAATGTCTGCCCTCGTTGTCCGGTCATAAAAACATTTCAAGATGGCAGGAAGCACAGGGCCATCCTTGAGATCAGGAATGGGAATGGGATTAGGAAAGTGCGGGCTATAGCCCTGCCCGTCAGAGATGCCCAGGGCAAGGTTGTCGCCGCCATCGAGAGGATGGAGAATATCACCGGGAAACCCAATTTGGCAGAGGAATCGAAGAGTTCAGAAGGAAAGCACACTGATGTGCCTGCAGAACACCCCGGGATACCAAGAAGCACCCTGGAGCACGAGCTTAGCGAGGAGACGAGAAGACTTGGGGCCCTTCTGGAGACGACCAACGCGCTCACTTCTTCATTGGACAGCAAGACAACTCTGAGGATAATAGGTGATAAAGCCAAGGAGCTAACCGAGGCCGATGGTTGCACTATTTACCTGTTGGATGCCACTGGCCGGAAGCTGAAACCTATATTCTGCAATGAAGCAACGTTAATAGATGAGGTGTTGGCCTTTGAGCTGAAAGTGGGTGAGGGGTTGAGTGGAAAGGTGATTGAATCCGGTGTTGCTCAGATAGTCAATCATGCCGAGAAGGACAGGGACATCTGCGTTCATATCCCCGGAACGCCCGAGGTGCCCGAGTGTCTGCTCTCGGTCCCTTTGATCAACAAAGAGAAGGTCGTTGGGGTGATTACCCTGAACCGGGAGGGGGAGAGAGAATTCCATCAAAGAGATTTAGAGCTGCTGACTATCTTTGCCAATCAGATTTCGGGTATCGTGGAAAGCGCGCGGTTGTTGAGTTTGTTGAAGGAATCAGAGGAGCGATACCGGGGAATTTTTGAAAATAGCATGGACATATTATATATCGCTGATATAAAGGGTAAAATATTGGAAATTAACCCGGCATGCCAAAAGATTCTTAATCTGGAGAGAGAAAAGATCGTCGGCCAGCGTCTGGATTCAATATTTGTGAAACCCGCTGAGAGGGCAAACCTGAACGAACACATTCGCCAGGTAGGATTCGTCAAAGATATGGAGGCTCAGATTAGGAAGCTTGACAGCGAGATTCTGGACGTTTTGGAGACATGCACCGTGTTGAAGGGACCTGACGGTACTGTAATTGGGTTTACCGGGATCATCCGGGACATCACCGAGAGAAAAAAGCTGCAGGAAGAGCTGATCCAATCCCAGAAACTGGAGGCCATAGGTCGGCTGGCTGGAGGGGTGGCCCACGATTTTAACAATCTTCTATCTGGCATTCTGGGATATGCTTCCTATGCCAAATCACTCGCCCAACCAGACTCGAAAATATGGAGATCTCTGAACTTGGTTCAAAATTCATCGGAAAAAGCAGCAGACCTGACGCGGCAGCTTCTGGGTTTTTCCCGCCGGGCGACCTATCAGGCTCAAACCGTGGATGTCAACGCGCTGATCTCTGAAGTACTGAAGTTAATGGGTAGAACCATCAACGAAAATGTGGTTGTGAAGCAGAAACTAAGTCCGAATCTTTACTGTGTGGAAGCAGATGTGACTCAGATTCAGCAGGCCATTCTCAACTTATGTCTCAACGCCAACGATGCAATGGAGGGAAAGGGGGGCATACTGAATCTGGAGACCCGGAATGTCTTTTTTAAAAAAGGCGGCTATTCTCCGCATCAGTTGAATCTTTCTACGGGTCGATACGTCCAAATCACAATCAACGATACTGGTGTGGGTATGGATGAGGTCACCATGAGAAAGATGTTCGACCCATTTTTCACAACGAAAAAGGTTGGGAGGGGAACTGGGTTGGGTTTAGCGTTGGCTTATGGAATAGTCAAGAGCCACGGTGGTAATATTGTCTGTTCCAGCGCCCCTGACCATGGTTCGACATTTCGCATCTACCTCCCCGTTGCCAAAAAAGCGGTGTGCTCGGCGAAGTCCAAAAGAAGAATAATAAGCGATGATTTTCCCACAGGACACGAGACTATTTTGGTTGTGGACGACGAAGAGGTGATTCGCCATTTAGCTAAAGATGTCCTGAAATCATTGGGATATCGGATAATTGTGGCTTCCTCGGGTAAGGAGGCCATTAGGCTGTACGAGAAGAGATCAGCTGATGTCGCCCTCGTAATCCTGGATATGATCATGCCCCAGATGATAGGCGAGGAGATATATGCAGAGCTAAAAAAGATAAGACCGGACTTGAAAATAATTCTTTCCAGTGGTTACAGTCGCGACGGGGCAACAACACGGTTGCTGAAAGAGGGCGCTGCCGCTTTTGTACAAAAGCCCTACACCATGGGGAATCTGGCCCGAGTGGTTCGAAAAATACTGGATGCATAGATCTTCGTTTATCCTCCATGTTTTCCTCTCCTCTCCCACATCTTGTCGGGGGATCGCATTTCTCCTCAAGGTACCCTTC
>CBDUWG010000083.1:0-7582 GCA_965370845.1 uncultured bacterium | reverse complement strand
TAATATCTCCCAAAAAACATATTCGCCTGTGTTCCCGGGAAAAGACCACCGCGGATTCCCCAGTAGGGGAAAAACGAACAAGCGGAACTCCCGGGGTCTCTACCTCGGCCCGAAATAGCACCGGAATCCGAATTCTCTGCCAATCCATAAACCGGAGCCTTGCCGGCGGATTCTCCAGAGGAGCTGCCTGAATAGAAATCTGAGCTTTTCTCCCCTTTTGTTCGTGCCCAAGGTCACCATAGTAAATGAGAAACCCATCTCGATCATAGTCTATCTCGGTTGGCGCATAAAACCGGTACCCCAGGCCCAGAACCTCCAGAAATAACCTCAGTACATATCTGGCTTGATCGACAAACTCCGGCGCACAGTCTAGACAGACCTCAATCATTTGCTAAAACTCCACTCCCTCTGCAAAAGCCCCCGTGAGATACCAATTTGGAGGGCTATATCCCTCCTCTTCAGAGAGCTCTCCCGGAAAGATCTTCACGGCAAACCGCCGGGAACTCTTGCGCCTGTGAAAATGAAATTTTGTTAAAACTGGATGAAGAGAATCGAAGGCACGATGCTCATGATTTAAAAACAAATAGATTATATCCGCGCCGTTCTCCTCCGTGAAACGAAGCGTTTTAGACAACAACCGGTGAAAGGTATCCGCATCATCCTCAGAAACTAAAAAGTCGACGATGTAGCCAATTTTTAAGCCCATCTCCCACTTTATGGTCGAGACCATATAGCCGCATATTTCGCTGTCGTCCTCTAGAACAGCAAATATTTTATACTGGCCATGAGGATTCTGGACAAATCGCCAGTTCATATAATCGTTGTTTCTGACAATCGTTATGCCGGCACATCGCCGAACTCTCTCCCAGAGGCGGTTCAACCGCTCATCAAACCGATTCAGATCCAGCAGATGTCCCTCCCCAGAGATAGCTGTTTCGTCCTCTGCAAAAACGGATGTTTTCCGAACCTCTCCGTAATTCGATCCTCTGTGAAACCTGGGAATCCAGCCACTAATCCTGCGTTCTAAATAGGCGCGTAGAACTCTGGCAGGCCGAAACATCTTCATGTAGCTGCTAAGTACACCAACATGGCGGCGGCCGCTTTTCTGCATGATGGCAAAGGACTGATCATTGGGAAATCCCCAGACGATCCGGATCCCCCTCCGGGCTGCCTCCTGAAGGGTCAACTCCACCAAAGATGAGCATATTCCCCTGCCCCGGCAGCTGGGATCCACCATGGCGCTCTCTGCCTTGGCACCGGAGAAGAGCCTGTCTTGAAAGCTCATTTGAAAAGGTATCAACGCATAGTGACCAACGAGTCGGCCCCCACTCTCGGCACCCCACAGCAGGGGTTCTCCGAAAGGCCCATCTCTATACTCCCAGCACCACTGTGAAAGGGAGCGGGGTTTCCCATATGCGCGCTCATACAGCTCGTTAATGCGCTGCCCATCATCTTGGGACAGTGGTCTGTACACCAGATCCTGTTCCGCCATCCTCTTCCTCATCTCCGCCGGTTGACTATCCACTATCCGTTCTCTCAACTCCGACCGTTCAAGACCTGTCGGAAAATGCCATCCACCCGCTGAGCCACTGCCTGCCACGTGTTCTGGCGGGCATAGGCGATCATCTTCTCTCGATTCCACTTTTTCTTCAGCGCCGCCAGTAAACCATCCCGCAAGTGGCTCACCAGATGAGACCCCTGATCGCAATTCAACACCAGACCATATTCCTCGGAGACGAGTATCTCTGGCACCCCTCCCACAGCGGTAGCCACCACGGGAATACCGCAGGCCAAAGCCTCGAAGAGCACATTGGGCCATCCTTCCGTGGAGCTGGCCAGACAAAAAAGGTCAGAGGCGCAGTACCAACTGTGCATTTGACAGTGAGGAACCCGGCCCACCAGATTTACATAGGGTCCAAGCTCCAGTCGAGCAATCTCTTTTTCTAGCCTTCTTTTATATTGTCCATAGCCGACGATGTTCAGCCTGAGATCCAACTCCCTGTGGGTCGATCTGATCTCTTTCACGGCCCGAAGGAGATACTGGAACCCCTTTGATGGTCGTAAACTTCCCACAGATAAAACGATGGTACTTCTTTGAGGCAAGCCTAAAGCCGCTCGAGCCTCGCTTTTAGACATCAATCGAAACTGGCGAACATCCACGCCGTTGGGAACCACATCGATCTTCCGGGCATTGATGCCGGCATCAACCATTCTTCTCTTAAGGGCTGCGGAAACGGCGATAATATGATCGCAGTTCCTCAGGGCATAGAGAATCCAGCCCCGTACAAGGGGAAAGGTCATGAACACATTAATATCAGTTCCCCGGGCTGATAAAACCACGGGTTTTTTTAACCTTTTTGCCAAAAGCACGGCGGCCAGACCATCCGGGTATAGATAATGGGCATCCAGGATATCGAAGGGATATTTCCGGCTTATCTTTTTCATGAAATGAAGAATGGATAGAAAATAGAATAGCCCGTAAAAAACCATCCCTACCCGGGGGATGATAAAGTACCGGGGGTGGTAAACCTCCATGTTGGCAATCCGCTCGTGAAACCTCACGTGCGCATACTGGTGCCATCGTCGATGAAGTTTAATCCGGGGAAAATACGGCACTGGTGCTACAACGCGGAGGTCATGAAGCTTGGCCAGGTGCCGTACTCGTTCTTTAATAAAGACCCCACGTACAGGATTGACATTGCTGGGAAATAAACTGGTCAGAGACAGAATTCTCAACCCTTTCCCTCCCGGGAATTTTTCTTCTCCGAAGACATTGCTATTCCATGAATTTCCGATGCCAAAGTTCAAACATAAGGATCGTCCATAGATGTGTGGCGTAGTTCCTCTTGCCCGATTGATGGTCTCGCCAGATCGTGCGTATATACTGCGCGTCGAAGAGACCGCTCTTCCCTTTTCCGGAGTCCAGAAGCACCTCCTCGCCAAATTTTTTCACGCTCCCCCTAAACCACTGGGCCAGGGGGACCACAAATCCTCTTTTCCTGCGGTATAAGATCCGGCGAGGGATCATGGGTTCCATGGCCTTTTTAAAGATGAACTTCCTCTCTTTGCCTCTGATCTTCAGATCTGGAGAAACTCCAGCCAAAAAATGCCATAGCTTCTGATCCAGAAGTGGGGAGCGAACCTCCAAAGAGTTGGCCATACTCATTTTGTCTACTTTAACCAAGATATCATCGTGCAGATAGGTCTTCAGATCCACATATTGCAGCTGCGACAGGCGGGGCCAACCCTGAGTTCGCTGAAAGTGAGGCTCTAAGACGGAGAAAGGATCGTATGATCCGAGCTCTTCCACAACCTCGGGTCGCAACAAGCAGCGTCGCATAGGCTCCTTGAAAATAGACCGGCTGTTGTAGTAACCTCTGTTCGGGCTTAAGGTCAAATTCGTCAACAGGGTCTTTGCTCTGAGAAATTGAGGGAGCCAATCCGCCTTGGGATAGATAGCCGCCAGCGGAGAAACCAGGTATCGGCGAACGAACTCTGGCAGCCTGGCGCGCAGACCGTCTTCCAAAACGTCGTAAAAATATCTCCGATAGCCACCAAATAGCTCATCCCCACCATCCCCGGAGAGAGCAACGGTCACATGTTCCCGGGCGGCTTTGCAAACATAGTATGTGGGCAAAGCCGAGGAGTCGGCGAAAGGCTCATCAAAATGCCAGACCAATTTCTCCAACACCTGAAGGGCATCGGGTTTGACAACATGCTCGAAGTGCTGGGTGTGAAATTCCCGGGCAATCTGCTCAGCGTAGGGCAACTCATCATAATTTCGCTCCTGAAACCCAATGGAAACGGAAATCACGGGATCCTTCTGCTGAGAGGCCATGAGCGCCACCACCGCGCTGGAATCGATCCCACCGCTTAAAAACGCCCCCAGAGGAACCTCACTCTCCAGGCGGCAAGCCACGCTGTCCCGGAGCTCAGTTACCAGTCTCTCAGAGATCTCCGGCCAGTTTTCTTCCGGAAAATTCTCTTCGAAGGAAAGATCCCAGTATGAGGATATCTTCATGCCCTTGGGGGTAACAACCGCCTTGTGAGCCGGTGGCAGCTTCCATATTCCCCGGAATATCGTCTTGGGCCACGGAACACACAGAAAGGTGAAATAATCAGCCAGGGCTTCCAAATTCAGGTTCTTTTCGATGGCCGGATCTTGCAGAATAGATTTTATCTCCGAGGCGAAGACACATCTCTGTCCATCCAGCCAGTAGAAAAGCGGCTTTTTTCCCACCCGATCTCGAGCTAACAAGAGTTTCTTCTGCCGACTATCCCAAAGGGCAAATGCAAACATCCCTCTCAGCTCAGTTATGCAATCATCGCCTTTCTCTTCATAAAGATGCACGATGGTCTCGGTGTCGCAGCTGGTCTTAAAAACATGACCTTTTGTCTCTAACTGGCTCATGAGCTCGCGGTAATTATAAATCTCACCATTAAAAACTATGCCTATAGAACCGTCCTCGTTAAAGATGGGCTGCTGACCACCGGCCACGTCGATGATGCTCAGCCTTCTCATCCCCATGCCAAATTCACCCTGCCGATAATATCCCTCATCATCGGGCCCCCGGTGTTCGATGACTTGGCACATATCTTCCAATAATTTCTGATTAACTGGAAGATGATCTCCAAAATTGTAAATGCCAGCAATCCCACACATCGGAAATACTCCGTTTGAATTCAAGTACCCTTCACGGAACCGGCGACAGCTGCCCCCACCAATGTCTCTGAACCCCTGATACCGCTTAGCCTCCCTGACTCTTGTCCCGCTAAAGCACAGAGGACAGGCCCCATGGCCAGGAACCAGTAGAAAACGTCCAGATGGGCGGAGCTTAGAAAGATCCCAGAGATCAGAAACCCGATCAAGCCAATTTCCACAGCTTGGCTCAATTCTATCAGATCTTTCCCCCGGTGTGAACGAAACAAATACCTCCGAGCCTTGCTCAGCCCCCTAAAAGTCACGGCCACGAAGGCCAGAAAGACCAACAGCGCTTGTATCCCTCCCTCGGCGAGCAATTGAATGAAGATGTTGTGAGCCACATATCCCTCGCCCGTCCAGACCCGGTAGTAGTTACTCGTGTACCGGGGACTGATCCAGAGAAAATTCCCCTGTCCCACCCCCGTCAACGGGTGGTCCACAAACATCTGCAGACCTGCTTTCCAAAGATCTATGCGGCTTTGGGCTGCCCGCTCCTCGCCATAATCCACAATCGTCTTTGTCCTGGTCCAGTAGTGTCCAGGTGCCATTATCACAGTGGCCAAGACAAGAAATGCGAGGATAAATACACTGAGCCGTTTTCGCCTGAATCTCCAAATTAGCAGACCAATTACAGCCACTAGGCCAAGAGTGCCGCTTCTGGATCCCGTCAGGACAATGGCCACCATAAAAATGGGGACCAGCCCGATAGAAAGCGCCTTCTCGAAGACGTTCCTGCTATTCATTTTCTGGAACACCAAGGGCAAAGCCAGAACCAGAGTTGCCGCCAGATAGTTGGCCTCCCTGTGAACACCGCCAACATTATCAATTCTGGCGTAACCATAGTAGCGATACAGTTTTATCGCCTCCAAAGATGCCAGGGCACAGCAAATAATGATGACCCAAACAAAGGCGTTGAGCTCCTTCTCAGAGGTCACTAAGTTCACGACCAAAAAATAGAAGACCATAATTTTAAAAAAGATCACATTATGAGAAAAGCTCACGCTGCTAGAATGTACGGCGAAGAAGGAGGACAAAAACATAAACAAAAGGAGCAGCACGGCCAGCTTGCATTCAAGAGTAAATTTAACTCTTTTCTTTTTAATAAAAACGAGGTTTAAAAGAAAAAAGACCATGGTGATGATAGTTACTAAGAAAATCGGGCGTAAAAAATCGGGGCCACCATAAACGGGAAAAGGGCGAAAATATAGCCAAATTTGGGCAAACAAACCCAGGAAAGGATATATAGCCAGCAGAGATGAAAAAATCAAAATTCCTGTGGCGGCAAAGGCAGCTCTGTGAGGAAACGTAAGCAGGATGAACCCGATAAACACGGCCAAAAAGATGATCGCCAAGAGAAAGGAACCTCTTCTAACCTGATAATGACTAATATAATCACGACCCGAGAGAGTAAAAATCTCCTTTCCAGAACTGACCTCTGCTCTTTCCTTACCATTGATCATATCCACGTTCAAACCTCTGATCATTTAAGCCATATAGCGCTCTATCTTCCGCGCGAAAAAAGAGAGATCTTCATGAACTTCAGGTCCGTCAGCCTTAAAAATTTAAATAAGAAGATAAACACCGTATATAGAATCGAAAAAATGAGCACATATGCACCCATGAATACCGGCTTTGATGGAAACCACTCCAAGAAATTAATGGTATAGGCCAAAGCACCCAGACCCATCGCCAGAGCCAACACCTTGAGAACGTGAAACCAGGGGAAGATCAGCGCAAAGGAGAGTGAAAATATCCGTCGAATCCGAATTAAATAATAGCATGTGGAAATAACCTGCCCAAAGACCAGACCTATAGCCGCACCCCTCAATCCCACCACTCGAATCAAAATGAGGCTGACCGTTAAATTTGATATGACGTTAATCATCGAGGCATAGAAAATCTCCCGAGTCCTCCCCGTGGCCTGAAGAACACAATCGTAAGCTGTTACTTGAAGAAGCAAAACGAGCAGGTAAATCCGAAAGATAGGCACACTTTCTGCGTATCTGTCTGTGTAAAGAAAGGTGAGAAACCGATGTGAGATGAAGAAAAAGATGGTGAAGAGCGGGTATATCAAGATCGTCGTTTTTTTTATGGCCTCATGCCACACTCGTAAAAAATCCTTTTCTCGACCGGCCTGAAAAAGCTGAACAAACTTGGGCAGAAGCATATTGGAAATAGTATAGGTCACAATCATGACCACCGGCAGCTCCAAGGCACCACGGAAATAAACGGCAAAATCGGTGGTTGGATATACGGCAGCGATGATGAATTTATCTATTTGGCGTCCGACAACGATGACGAATGACGAGAGAAAAAGCGGCGCGGCATAATGAAATTGTCGACGCAAAAACTCCGCGTTTAAAATCCGGCAACCAGCACCGGGAAATGTGATCATATTGGTCAGAACAAAGGCGTTCAAACCCAGATAGAGGAGGATGATAACGGTCAGTAATTGACAAAGGGAAACACCCTTTAAAAGCACATAGCTCAGAACTGTCACATAAACAAGGCTGAAGACAAAATTGGTTAGGGCTAAAATGTGAGCTCTGTCAACGGAGATAAAGAAAGCTTCTGAAAGCTGAAACAGCGTCAACATCAGCACATAGAGAGAAACATAGACGGCCAGGGAAGCAAGGGCCGGGTTCTGAAACCAAGAAGAGATCTGATACCTGAACAGCCAAACAGCCAGACCGGCCGTCAGCCCCAACACGAAGAGAACAAGATTGGTCTGCAGTACAATTTCCTTCTTTCGCCCGCTGGTGGGAACAAAAAAGTAGATGCTCTTGGCCAGCCACACGCCTAAAATCAGTGAAATGGTCATGGACAGAAGGACAACCTGGGAGAAAGTTCCATACTCAGCCTTGGACAGGGACCTGGTTA
>CBDUWG010000082.1:0-7633 GCA_965370845.1 uncultured bacterium | reverse complement strand
GGGAAAAGAAAAAAACATAGCCGAGGTCTTAAGCATTACGGTTCCCGGATCCCGAACCCCGGTTCCCGGCGGTTTTTCGAATTTCGAATCTCGAGTCTCGGTTCTTCATCCAGAATCCAGGATCAAGGATCGGTTTTTGCTTTGCCAACTCTCTGAACTCTCCAAACTCTCAACTCTCAAAACTATAATCAAGGATCGGTTCTGTCTTTTCATCCAGCATCCAGGATCCAGGATCCAGTATCCAGCTTCTCCATTCCCGCCCTGCACAAACTCCAATAAAAAGCTACGCTTCCTCCCCCAACACCCGCAACACTTCCTCCACCACCACGTCCACCACCCGCTCATCGACCTCCGGGACGGGGACAGCCTCCTCGATGACCCCCTTCCCGCAGGTGCCGCAGTTGCTGCACACCTCTACATTGGCTCCCAGACCCAGCTCAGTTCGCATGGTCTCTAACCGCTTGATCTCTTCCGGCGGGAGAGTCCGCACATTGCCTAACTGCCGGGCCGCCAGGGTCACCTGCGCTGCGTGCTCCACTTTCTCCAGCTTCCGGTAGGCGCTGATCAAATCCGGTCCCACGGTCAGGGTACCGTGCCGGTCCAGGATCAGGGCATCGTGGCAGCGGATCAGCTCGCGGACCTGCTCACGGCCTTGCTCCGTGGAGGGCGTGGCGTACTTGGTCGTCGGAATGGTCCCCATGGTCAGCACGACTTCCGGGATTACACACTGGGCCAGGGAGATGCCGGCCACGGTGAAGGCCGTTGCCAGTGGCGGGTGGGCGTGGATGACGGCACCCACATCCGGTCGTTGCCCATATGCCTCCAGATGCATGGGCAGCTCCGAGGAGGGACGCTGATTTGGATCGCATACCGAGCCGCCCTGCTCGATGGCCACCAGCCCCTCCGGCCTCAATTCACCCAGACATGTTCCCGTGGGCGTGATCAATAGCCGATCATCGTCCATCTTCACGCTGACGTTGCCGTCGGTGGCAGCTACATAGCCACGCTGGTACATTCTCAGGCCGATGGCCACCATCTGTTGGCGGTGTTCCCACTCGGTCTTCATAGATCAACCATCCGATATAAAAAGAACGGGCACGGCGCGCCGTGCCCCTATACGTTCTCCTCTTGCGGGCGCCAGACCTTTTGACCTTCCAAATTCACTTCATCCACGATGCCCACGATCACCGTGCGGATGGCGGCATTGGGTATATTCACCACCTGCCGGGCCCCGTTGCCCTCGTCCAGGACCAGGACCACCTGGCCCATGCCGGCGCCCACGCTGTCCACAGCCAGACGGTAGGTACCATCGGGTTCACCCTCGGGGGTCAAACGGTCCACCACCAGCAGCTTGCGGTTCTCGTACACCGGATCATTGACCTCTGAGACAACTGTACCGACAACCCTGGCGATGAACATTGTCTTTCTGCTCCCGTCTGGAGATAAATTCAGGTTCCGCTGGTGAAAATAAACGTATGGTGCTGCGCTAAAAAGGGTTCAAGGGGTCAAGTGCCCCACCCCACCGCGCATAAGAGCATTGTCCGTTTCTTTAGATTTTCCCTCGAATCCTCGAATCCTGGGGTAGAAAGGATGGGTGGAAGGGGAATACTTGAATCCTATTCTTTATGCTTACTCCACACTGGCCGTCCCATCACCATCAACTCATCCACCAGCCCCACTATAGCATGGTCCACGGGGACGAACTTCACCGGGCAGGCCAGGGCCGCCTCGCGGCTCTCCTCGTAGTAGATGAGCTCTCCGGGACCGGCCATGCCCGTTCCGTCGGCGGCCACCACCTGATTGGCCATGGGCTCCAGATTCCTGTCCAGGGGTTGCACCAGGAGGAACTTAACCCCCTCCAGACCCTTGTACTTGACCGAGGCCACGACCGTTCCGGTGACTCTTCCCAGCTTCACGGACTCTCCTTCCCTTTATGCCCGCGGCCGCTCTCTTAGCTCAAACCGTGTGCCGGCGGCGATATCGGCTGCCATCTCGCCGTGCAGCGAGGGGATGACGGTGCTGCGCGTCCACAGATTCTGTTCCCCGATGACTTCGATCCCTATGGATACGGCCATCTGCACATCGGCCACCTCTCCGGTGACCAGGGCCAGGCCTTTTCCGGCCATACCGTTGGCCAGGCGTATCTCCAAAAGGGTCACCTGCGCCCCTTTCACCGCCGCGTCGGCCGCCCGGATGATCGAGGCCACGGTAGATGTCTCAATGATCCCCAGGGACTCGTAGTCGCCCACCTGCCGGACGCCCTGCACGGCAGCGAAGACGGTGGGGTGGACGTACGGCAGATAAACCTTATCCACCATCTCTTCAGCGCCCACCTCCAAGCCCTCTTCCAGGGACTCCTCTACAGATGCCGTGTCGCCGCCTATAAGCACTAAGTACCTGCCCTTTTGGACGGTCCCGGTGCGTAAAAACGTTATTGGCGCACGCTTGACCATGGCGTCCCCGGCACGGATTCCCGTGGCGATGGAGTCGAACTCTATGAGAGCAATAGCCGGTCCCATCACACAATCCTGAAGTGGTCTACCAGGACGCAGCGTCGATCGCGGGTGAAGCTGCGGGTAGAGGTCAACCCATCGCCGGTAGGGCTGGCGATGGAAAAAGAGGTATATCCCTCGCCGCCATAGCCCAGACCGGCTACCGAGGGCCCGTTCTTGACGAAGATGCTCGTGTTTATCTCCCGGGCCATGCGGCTGAGGTTATCTATGTTCTTGGAGTGCATGGCCGCCGTGTGGCCGAAACCGCGCTCTGCTCTTACGGCCAGATCGATGGCCTCGTCGGCATTACGCACGCGTACCAGGGGCATCACCGGCATCATCTGCTCCGTCCACACCAGCGGGTGATCTTTCTCCACATCCAGGATGACCAGACGGACTTCCTTGCCCACCTGCATCCCGATCTGGCGGAGGATAACGTCAGCGCACTTGCCGATGTATGATTTGTCCATCACTGCTGGCTTGCCCGGGCCGAAGGTCTCCTGAAAAATAACTTTCTCCAACTGCTTGATCTGATAGTCGCTTACCTCAACGCATCCGTGCCGACACAGACAGCTCTTTAATTCATCGGCGATAGCCTCTGTGGCGATGATCTCCTTCTCCAATACGCAGACGATATTGTTGTCGAAGGAAGCTCCCAGGACGATGTCGCGCGCCGCCCGGTCCAGATCGGCGGTCTCATCCACCACCACCGGAGGATTGCCCGGTCCGGCGCAGATAGCCCGTTTGCCGCTGCTCATGGCCGCCTTCACGACGCCCCCACCACCGGTCACCACCAACAACTGCACTCGCGGATGGGCCATGAGTTCCTGGGCACTCTCGATGGTCGGCTCGGCCACTGTGGTGACGACATTCGGGGGTCCTCCAGCAGTTGTGATGGCCCTGTTGAGAAGCTGTACGTTGAAGATGGAGACCTTCTTGGCCCCCGGGTGAACGTTGAAGATCACCGAGTTCCCGGCGGCGACCATGCCGATGGCGTTGCAGATGATAGTTGACGTGGGGTTGGTGATCGGAGTGATGGCACCGATTACCCCGTAAGGTGCCGGCTCCACCAGCATCAAACCCCGGTCCCCACTCCGCGCCCCGGGCTGCAATTGCTCCGTTCCGGGGGTTTTTTCGATCGCCAGCGTGTTTTTGGCGATCTTGTCCTCCAGCCGGCCCAAACCCGTCTCGTTGAGAGCCGCCCGGGATAATTCCTCGATGTGCTCCCGCAAGGTCTTCCGTATGCTGTCGATTATCTGATCCCGTTTGGCCAGGCTCATGCCCACCAGTTGCCGCTGGGCGATGGCGGCAGCGGCCACGGCCGAATCGATGTCGGCGAAGACACCGTCGGTCAGCTCTTTCTGCAAAGCTGCTGCGCTCGTCCCAATCATGCCGTTGCTCTTCTGCGCCAGCCGCTCCGTCACCCGCTGGGCGATGAGATCTACCTGCTCTTCCGAAAATTTCACCTGGATTCGCTCCCCAAATCACAACAGAGACTCAGCTGTTGACTCGAGACCTCGCTGCTCAAACCCTGTTATACTTGTGGTACTTAACCTCCTCGTCAACCTCCCACAGATCCACGATGGCCATGACCACGCCGTCGCAGGGACGCCGGTCGGTCATCACCGTCTGGCGGGCGGCGCTTCCCGTGGCATACAGTACCACCTCGCCCACCCCGGCGCCAACGGCATCGGCGGCGATGACGTAGGCCCCCGTCTCAGCCCCTTCTGGATCGATCTGCTTGAGCACCAGGAATTTCAGGCCTTCCAGGCTCTTTTCCTTGCGGGTGGACACCAGAGTGCCCACCACCTTGGCCAAAAGCATCTTTTCTCCTCGACGGTGATCCCGGCCGTGGATAGCCAGTTCGACGAAATTTACCAGCAGCTCTCCACGGAGGAACCGGTTTCAACTGCTACTCCTGGATCTTACGGCTCTTGCGCTGGGCCAGGGCCTGCTCCTTGCGACCCAGGGGCAATACGATATCGATGTTGGTGTGCGGCCGTGCGATGACGTGGACGGACACCACCTCTCCAACCTTGGTGGAACCGGCCCGCCCGGCATCCAGGGCGGCCTTCACCGCGGCCACGTCTCCCCGGATGATGGCTGTGACGTAACCGCCGCCGGTCTTTTCATAGCTGACCAGCTCTACCTGGGCCGCTTTGACCATGGCATCAGAGGCCTCCACCATGGCGGTGAAACCGCGGCACTCGATCATTCCTAACGCTTCTGTCACGGGATCCCTCCTTTTGATAATATTTGCGATGATGAATCGATGGTCTGGCTTGCACCTTAAGAAACTGTTATTCCTTGGCCCCTGTTTTTTCCTGACCCTGCACACCTTCAATGGCGGCAACAGCCGCCCGGTAGCCTACATCGATGTCGCGCTCCTCTCCTCCCAGGTAAATTCGGCCAAAACTGCCGAAGGACCTTACCTCCAGGATGTTGATCTGAGACGCTTTCTCTGCTTCGTTGGCTGCCAGAGATGCGTAGGCCGCCGGCTGCACCTCCATCACGTACAACGTCTGCTGGGGAATAATCATTTGGCCATGTCGCATGCGGTTGATCAACTGGGCCTGATGATCGTCCAGCCTCCTGATCACCTGGCTGGAGAGAATCTTGGGCTTCCAGCGATCCTCCTCCTTCAGCTCAAGAGCCTCCAGCACCGCCTCCCCCGCCTGGCGGACATCGGCTTGAGATTCTGAGTGTACCTCCAATAGTCCATAAAGCCGCTCCACTACCTGCATGCCTGGCCGAACCCTTGTGGATTTCAGGGCGATGTCGGTGATGCGGTTGATCTCGATACCCGGGGAGATCTCGACCCACAAAGAGGCCATGTCGGCGATGGGCAGAAAACCCTGGGCTACCGTGCCCAAAAAGGCGGCATATTGCGGCTGTAGACTATCCAAAAAAACATATGATCGCAGTTCAATCAAGGTTATCCTCCCCTTTCCGATTTAGAAAATTGTCAGCGGAGCCCCTTTCCTGCCTTTTTTCTCCGCGGTATTGCATTCTCACCCTGTCAGGATTCCGATAATTCCTCTGCTTCCTGGATGATCTTCACGCCGGCGCTGGCCCCGATACGGGTTGCCCCCGCCTCTAGCATCTTCTTTGTATCGGCCAGTGTCCTGATGCCGCCGGCGGCCTTTACTTCAAGCTGGCACTGTACCGCCTCTTTCATCAGGGCCACGTCATGTGCCGTTGCTCCACCGGGTCCAAAACCCGTTGAGGTCTTGATGAAATCAGCCTTGGCCTCCCGGGCCAGCAGACAGGCCCGTACTTTCTGCTCATCACTCAACAGGGCCGCCTCGATGATCACTTTGCTGGTAGCGCTGCCGTCGCGGCAGGCCTCGGTGACGGCAGCGATGTCCCGCCGGACCAGATCATCGTCCCCACCCTTCAGGGCCCCTATGTTGATGACCATGTCGATCTCCTTGGCCCCCTCCCTGATGGCCTGACGGGCCTCAAAGGCCTTGGCCTGAGGAGTAATGGCTCCCAAGGGAAAACCCACCACAGCACAGACTCTCACGGGCGTATCCTGCAAAATTTCCCGGCACAGGCTAACCCAAACAGGGTTGACGCAGACAGTGGCGAACTCGAATGTTTTGGCCTCCTGACAAAGTTGTTCTATCTGCTCCCTGGAGGCATCCGCCTTTAGCAGTGTGTGATCGATGAACTTTGCCAGCGCCGCTGATATATCAGTGCTGCCCAGTGAGGAGCTGACCCTGCCGGCGCCGAGCTCGATGATCCGGCGCACCTCATCGCTCTGTTTCTCCACGCACTGCCCACAACCGTAACAGGGATCGCATGCTGTCTCTATGGTCTGAGCCAGATCCGCGGCCGTTATTTTAGAGGAGATCCGCTCGCTTATCTGGTCCACAATGGCGTCCACGCTCACCGTCATCTCATCGCCGGCCGCAGATACTACTTGCTTTTGATCAGATCCCACTAGGTATTTCCTCTCCACCTCCTCGATCTGCGATACTCTGCGCAGATGCCGCGCAGCGGTGCACTCCGCCTCCAGCCAGACGCGCACTATTTCCCTGGCTAACCCCGCTCCCACCAATCCCCCTCCCATGGTAAGCACGTTCGTGTCGTTATGCTCGCGGCTATTGCGCGCAGTTGATATGTCGTAGCACATGGCCGCGCGCACTCCCGGTACCTTGTTGGCCACTACGCACGATCCTATGCCGGCACCATTTACCATTATGCCCCGATCACATTCTTTGCTGCTCACCAACTTTGCCACTGCCTCGGCAATTATCGGATAATCCACTGCCTCCCTGCTTTCAGTTCCGCAGTCCTTCACCCCATGTCCCAACTCCCCCAGATAGCCTTTCAGCACTTCTTTCAACTCAAAACCGCCATGATCCGATCCCAAAGCTATGCTCATGACGGCCTTTGTTGTCACGTTAGATGCCGGCTGATCACTAATGCTTGCAGTGTCCTTCTCGTTGCCCAGCATCTGCAGCGCATTCCGCACTGCTTTTTTAATCTCTTCTGCAGTAAGAGTCGGCATCGATTGCAGTCCCATCAAAACATCTGCTTAAAAGAACGGATTATCTCCCAACACACATAATATTAGTTTGTTTTCCCTCTCCATGTCAAGAAAAATTTGTTTCCCCGAAGATCTCGCAGATCAAGACCTTAACTGGTGTTCCTCCTAATTAACCACCCCGCAGAATATTATGGCTGTTTCTGTTGATAAATAATACTTGCAGTAGCCTGCAAACAAAGTTGTGGCCGCTCTTTTTAGCGGTATGCGGCGGACACAAGAAACATCCATCTTGACATTAACGTGCTGGCGGTTATATTTGGGTAACGGGCAAGTGTAACCAGAAGGGGGTGAACTTTCCATATGATCTTCCGAGAAAATCCGGCATTTTTGCTTGCTATTCTTTTCGCGGTTTTCATCCTGTACGCTACAAGCATCCCCTTTGATTTAACAACGGATCCGCAAGTTATCTCAAAAAGTACCGCAACCATTCGCTGGATTCCCTTCCACCGAGCTGCTGGCGTTCGCGAATCCATCCCCGATGTGGCCAGCAATATCCTGCTGTTCATCCCCCTGGGCATTCTGCTGACCTACACCGGTTTGCGGGCTAAGCGGCCGGTGTCCAAGTGGCTCGTTTTATCCATAGCCA
>CBDUWG010000081.1:0-7712 GCA_965370845.1 uncultured bacterium | reverse complement strand
AGCAGCGGGTCCTGGTGGATACTGTGTTTGCCCCAACTGCGGCAAGACGGTGCCCCACAAGAGAGGGGCGCCCTGCAACAGCATCACCTGTCCCGGTTGCGGGGCGATGATGACCCGGTCCCAGTGAGCTGGGAGGAGAACGATGGCCTTCAGACTGCGAGGGCATGAGAGGGAGGTGATAGACCATGCCGGGATTTGATGGAACAGGGCCTGCTGGAGCAGGTCCGATGACGGGGCAGGGTCTGGGCTACTGCGTTTTGAAGAGTCCAGGTGGAGAGGATGACTCCGGCATTCGAGGCTATGTGGGCCGCAGAGGTGTGCCGAGGGGTTATTCTTTGGGAGAACTTCAAACAGATAGAGAGGAGATGATCCAGATGCCGCGAGGAAATGGAACAGGACCCATGGGAATGGGGCCCATGACGGGCAGGGCAGCCGGCTACTGTGCTGGTTACTCGGCCCCTGGATACATGAACCCTTCCTGGGGACGTGCCGGAGTTCCTTTCGCACCAACGGGATACCCGGCAACATACCCCTATGGTGGCGGAGGTTTCTACGGACGTGGATTCCCGGCGCGATCATTTGGGATGGGTTTCGGCCGTGGTTGGGGACGTGGCGCAGGTCGCGGGCGAGGGTGGTTTGGTAGGGGTTGGTAGTGGTCTTTTGAAAATTTGTTGAAAGGAGGATAAGAAAATGCCAGGAGGAGACAGAACAGGACCAATGGGAATGGGGCCGATGACCGGACGTGGCGCCGGATATTGTGCCGGCAACAATATGCCAGGATATGTTAACCCAATTCCCGGACGCGGTTTCCGGGGTCGGGGCGGTTGGGGTCGCGGTTGGCGCTTCGGTTACTCCGCAGCAGGCTTTCCTGGTTGGGCACCTTATGGGGTCGGTATGTCGCCATACCAGCCATTCGGCGAGCCCTATGCTCCGCAGATGACCTCTGAGCAGGAGCTGGAAGGCCTGAAAGGTCAGGCCAAGTATTTTGATGATGCTCTCCAGGATATCAACAAGCGGATCCAGGAGTTGGAGGCGTCTAGTCCAGAGGAGAAAAAGTAGTATGTCCGGCTCTCAGGGGAATGACCGACATTCCCCTGAGAGCCATGCTTGTTACATCGAGGTGAGCATAATGCCCATTTACGAATATCAATGTGAGAAGTGCCAGCATGTTACGGAATTTCTGGAAAGTTCTGCAAATTCCACCAAGCAACACCGTTGCGAGAAGTGTGGAAGCAAGGATGTGCGAAAGCTCTTATCAGTCCCGAACGTTGGCATGGCTGGTGGCTCGAGCACGGCGAGCGGTTCCTGTCCGACGGGGACCTGCCCGATCACATGAAAAAAGAGAGGACATTTCATGAAGATTGCCCTGACATCCACAGGTCCCACCCTTGATGATCAGGTGGAGGCCCGATTTGGCCGCTGTGCTTATTTTCTGGTCGTCGATCCCGACACCATGGAGTTTGAGGCCATAGAGAATCCCAACCTTGCCCTTGGGGGAGGTGCTGGAATCCAGTCGGCGCAGCTTCTGGCCCAGCGGGGAGTTCAAACGGTGTTGACGGGAAATTGCGGTCCCAACGCTTTTCAGACTTTCGGCGCTGCCGGAATTCAGGTGATTATCGGGGTCAGCGGTCCGGTCAAGAATGCCGTGGAGCAGTTCAAGGCCGGAGCTTTCTCGGCAGCCACCGGGCCCAATGTGGACAGCAAATTTGGCATGGCCGGCGATGCAGCGGGCCAGCAAGCTACCCCTCAATCTCCCCAGCAGATGATGCCTGGTCCCGGTATGGGTCGGGGCATGGGTATGGGAAGGGGCATGGGTATGGGAAGAGGGATGGGCGCCGGGATGGCTGGGGCTCCTGGGGGAGGTCCTGCTCCGCAGATGACCAAGGATCAGGAGCTGAGCATGCTGAAGGACCAGGCCCAGGGAATGATGGAACAGCTCAAGGAGATTCAGGAGCGAATCTCCAAGATGGAGAAGGGAAAATAGTTCCCAGTGTATCCGGAGTTTGCTTCAAGCACTGACAGGGGTTTGGGAAGGAGTTTGGGGATGTTTCGGCCGGCGGTTTCGTGCCTGGGCATGATGTTGTTAGTTCTTGCTGGAGGTCTGTCTGGAGAGGGCACCGAGAGGGATGTCATCACCATCACGACCGTCTACGATAATAACGCCTTCATAGAGGGATTGACGCCCTCCTGGGGATTTTCCTGCATGGTTCAGGGGCTGGAGAAGACCATTCTCTTCGACACGGGAGCAGATGGGGATGTCCTGTTGGCCAACATGGAGCAATTGGGTCTGGATCCCCAGCTAGTCCAGGTGGTGGTTCTCTCGCACCTTCACGGCGATCACACAGGTGGGCTGACCGATTTTCTCGGGTTGAACCGCCAGGTAGAGGTATATTTACTGGATTCCTCTTCCAGCTCTCTTAAGCGAAAGGTGACGGACGCGGGAGCCCAGTTGGTGCTTGTAAGGGAACCTGAGCAGATCTGTCAGGGGGCTTTTTTGACAGGGCAGATGGGCAAGGTCATCCCCGAGCAGGCCCTCGTCCTGAAAACCGGCCAGGGACTGGCCATCATCACCGGCTGTGCCCATCCGGGCATCACCGCGGTGATCGAGAGGAGCCGTGAGATCGGGGAGGGATCTGCTTATTTGGTGATGGGAGGATTTCACCTTTACGGGGCCTTTCGCCAGCAGGTTGGCGAAATTCTGGATAAATTTCATGATTTGGGTGTGGTTAAGGTTTCCCCCTGCCATTGCACCGGCCCGGAGGCTATAGAGATGTTCCGGGAGGCATACGGAGAGGATTACATCCAGAATGGGGTCGGCCAGGTCATCACCCTGGAGCGTTGATGGTTTGGCCTGTGCATTGGATTTCGGGTCCTTTTAATACGAGGGGTTTTGCGATATGATCATAGCCATCGCCTCCGGAAAGGGAGGCACGGGTAAGACGACCCTGGCCACAAACCTGGCCATGAGTTTGGCCAGAAAAGGTCAGCAGGTTCAGTTGCTGGACTGCGATGTAGAGGAGCCGAACTGTCACCTGTTCCTCAATCCCATTATCGAGACAACAGAGACGGTCAGTTTGCCGGTCCCACAGGTTGACGAGCAGAAATGCACCGGTTGCGGTCAGTGCGGCCAGATCTGCGAGTTCAGCGCCATCGTGTGCATCAAGAAGAAAGTGCTCACTTTTCCCGAGCTGTGTCATGGATGCGGCGGATGTACCCTGGTCTGTCCTGAGGGAGCCATCTGTGAGACGCCGCGGGAGATCGGGGTTATCGAGCAGGGACGGGCCGACGGAATTCAGTTCGTCCATGGCCGTCTGCGAGTAGGAGAGGCCATGTCTCCACCATTGATCAGAGAGGTCAAGGAGCGCATCTCCTACCAGGGCACCAGCATTATCGATGCTCCGCCGGGGACCTCCTGCCCGGTCATCGAGGCCATCAAGGGCAGCGATATCTGCATTCTGGTCACCGAGCCCACGCCCTTCGGGCTCAATGACCTGGTGCTGGCCGTAGGGATGGTGCGAGCCCTGGAGCTTCCTCATGCGGTGATCATCAACCGCGCCGATGTCGGTGACCGAAAGGTAGTTGAGTACTGCCGCCAGGAGGGAATTGACCTGCTCATGGAGATTCCCGATGACCGGAGAATTGCCCGGGGATATTCCCGGGGACAGTTGATTCTGGATGTGGCGCCGGAGTATGAGGACAAATTCCAGGTGCTTATTGATAAGATCGAGACCATGTCTGCGTCTGAGGAGGTGAAAGCGTGAAGGAGTTGGTAGTTATCAGCGGTAAGGGTGGAACGGGCAAGACCAGCATCGTTGCCTCTTTCGCCGCACTGGCCAAAAAAAAGGTGATGGCCGATTGTGATGTGGACGCCGCCGACCTGCACCTTCTCCTGGAACCGCACATCAGACACAGGGAGGAATTTCGCAGCGGCAAATCGGCGGTTATCGATGCTGAGTGTTGCACGCAGTGTGGCAAGTGTCGGGAAGTGTGCCGTTACCGGGCTATCTCCGAAGATTATGTGGTGGATAAGATAGCCTGTGAGGGCTGCGGGGTCTGCGTTCACTTCTGTCCGGAGAAGGCCATAGAGTTGCGTGAAAACCTCTCCGGCGAGTGGTTCATCTCCGATACCCGTTTCGGCCCGCTGGTGCATGCCAAGCTGGGCGTCGCCGAGGAGAATTCAGGCAAGCTGGTTGCTCTGGTTCGCCAGAATGCCAAGTTGCTGGCCCAGGAGGATGGATCGGATCTGATCCTGGCAGATGGAGCTCCGGGGATCGGCTGTCCGGTGATCTCATCGATCACCGGTGTCAGCGCCGTGCTGGTGGTGACGGAGCCGACGCTGTCGGGGATTCACGACATGAAGCGGGTGGTGGACCTGGCCGCTCATTTTCAAATCCCGACATTCATCTGCGTTAATAAATTCGATATCAATGAGCAGCTGACCGCCCAGGTGGAGGCCTTTTGTCAACAGCGCCGGCTGAAGCTAATGGGCAAAATTCCATATGATACGGTGGTCACCAAGGCCATGGTGCAGGGTAAGACGGTGGTGGAGTATTCCAGCGGGCTGGTGGCCAAGGAGATCGAGAAGCTCTGGCGTCAGATCAGTTACGCCCTGACGGGGGGTTGAGGCCGGTGGCGAAGGCGCAGCCCAACTGGGCAAATATGGCCGAAAGCTATGAGGCGTGGTACCGAACGCCCCGGGGGAGAAAGTACGACACGTTGGAGAAGGATCTCATCGCCGGGCTTCTGGGCCCGACGCGGGGAGGCCGATTATTGGAGATCGGTTGCGGCTCGGGTCATTTTTCCCGCTGGTTCCAGCAGTTGAGCTGGGAAGTCTGGGGTCTGGACCTGGAGGAGAAGATGCTGCTCCGGGCCAGGGAGTTCTCCGGGAACGGGATCTTCTACTGCCGGGGAGAAGCCGAAAAGCTTCCCTTTACGGATAAAAGTTTCCATGTCTCGGCCATGATCACCACCCTGGAGTCCACCGCACATCCCGAGATGGCCCTGGCGGAGGCCATGCGGGTGAGCAGGGAAAGAGTTGTGCTGGGCGTCTTGAACTCCTTGAGCCCCCTGGCTCTTTCCCGCAGGATGCGGGCGATGTTCCGGCCGACGATCTTCTCCCAGACCCGTTTCTACTCGGCGCCGGTCCTGTGTGCCATGATCCGCCGAGTGGCGCGTCGGGCAGGTGTTCCCGTCTCGTTGAGGGTTGCCCCCTGGGGAAGAGGCCCAATTGGGCGGATTCCTCTGGGCGCTTTTTATGCCGTGGCCGTGGAATTGAAAAAATGAACTGGTCTGGCCGAACGAATTTGTTTATTTTGAAGTTTACAATGTGTGGTGCGAAGCCATATAAAGAGTTTCTCGTTTTCGTTCAGCATCTGCGATCTATTGCGGCATCCTAGGAACTTGTCTTTTCTACATTTGTTCAACGATCTAAGCGAGAAGAGGTTATGGAGGATGATGTTAAGAGGTGGTTAAATGGAGGAGGTGAAGGATTTTTTAGGAAAGTAGGTGTTAAGAAGGGCCAAGTCCTGGTGGATTTTGGCTGTGGATCTGGTAATTACACAATTCCAGTTGCAAAAATAGTGGGAAAAGAAGGTAAAGTATTTGCAGTAGACAAAGACAGAGAAATTTTAGCTAAATTGATGCAGATGGCCAGATCGCTGGATCTCGAAAACATAGTGCCCGTAGAGACGTTAAAAGAGTTAGAAAATTACCTGCAGAGCAAGCCGGCTGATGTTATCTTGCTGTATGATGTTTTGCATTACATGGAAACGAAAAAAAGGAGAGAAGTATATAAAGAAATCTATGATATTTTAAAAATTGGCGGGCTTCTTTCAGTGTATCCGAAGCACTATGAATTAGATGAACCGCTATGGAATTTCTCGGAGATGAAATTAGGAACTATTATGAAAGAGATAGAAAGTGCAAGCTTTTGTTTTGAGCGGCAAATATTTAATGAATTGATTCATGATGATAAATACGATAAGGGAATCATTTTGAATTTTGCAAAAGTAAATAGAAAATGAAATTGTCAGTTGCGTTTGATATAGACGATGGTGAGAATTTGAACAAAGACGTTATGAGTATAGCGAAAATTTTCATATCTGCTGGTTTTGTGGAACAAAAGGAAGGATGCGGAGCGAAAAGGCACATGAAAGACAGCTGACTTTTGAAGAATTTATGAGAAAGGCATTCCGAGTACTGAAGTTTGACAATTGTTGCAAGTTGTTCTCAGTAGTCCAAATGGGGGTCGTCACACTAATTTGTGAGTGTCGTGATTGTCTAACATGCTGAAGGTGTGAATGTTATCCCATAAATTGGGTTGTTGCATTTCACCTTTAGAAAGAAGAACTCCTTTCCGGGTAGAAGAAAGAAACAGGAAGAAATCAAGATTGATCCTTATTGTCTGGTATACCTTTTTACAGAAAAGAGACGGTTCCTTGCGCTTGTCCTGTGCACAGAGTTAGGCTAAGTTGTTTCTATTTCGCATGCAAAAACCTTTTGGGAACGCCTATCCAAACGCTTTTCGGCTCATGTGTTGTTGTAGGGGGAACGAATCCAGAAAGTTTGCTTTGGTTTTCTGAATAGAAACTTATGGTTCACTATACATCTAAATTGACCCACAAATTCTTGTGAGGACCCCCAAAAATGAAAAGTAAAATTTCAGAGAACTATAAACGCTTAAGAGAATCTATTCCAAAACATGTGGATTTGGTAGTGGCGGCAAAAACAAGAATTGCAGAGGAGATAGAAGAGATTATCGACGCTGGTGCTATAAATATAGGTGAAAACTATGTGCAGGAAGCCCGAACTGCATATAGTAATTTGGGTGATAAGGCACAGCAGGTACATTGGCATATGATAGGCCATCTCCAGAGAAACAAGGTTAAGAATGCAGTCGATATATTTTCTATGATAGAAACCATTGATTCAGTCAGGTTAGCCAAAGAGATTGATAAAAGATGTAAACAAATCGGGAAAATTATGCCCGTATTGATGGAAATAAACAGTGGTGAAGAGCCACAAAAAACTGGGGTAATGCCAGAACAGGTTGTAGATTTCATACAGGAAATTTCTTCTTTATCCCAGATAAAAATTATGGGAGTAATGACCATGGGTCCGCGTTTTGGAAATCCAGAAGATTCAAGGCCTTATTTCCGGGTGACGAGAAAAGTATTTGAGGAAATTAAAAAGCTGCATTTGCCCAATGTAGAGATGCAATATCTTTCCATGGGTATGACCAATTCATTTAGGGTAGCCATAGAGGAAGGTAGCAATATGGTGAGAATTGGTACAGCTTTATTCGGCGGAAGAGAATGCTAATAATGATAAAGATTCCTGAATGGAAAACGCGTCTTGAACAAGAGCGAGAAGAAAAAGATAGATTTTTTTGAACCATCCGCAATCGCCAATCCCTCTTGAGGAACTTTAAGCAGGTTGCCTATTACCCTTCTAAGCCAGACTTCCTGTTTGAACTTGAGCTTCATGAGCGTGGTGATTTTTTCCCCGCAGGGGCTCCTGCCCCTGCGGAAAATGGAACAGGCGAGACGCCTGTTCTACCAGAGAAATTTTTCGTATGTTTTCCAGCTTTGAGCCTCGACAGACGAGCATCGTAACGAATTTCGACGCCGACAACCGAGCTTGGAAATAACATAGGATTCAAGGATTCGAGGGGTCCAGGATTCGAGGGGAAAGGCAATTGAAAGCCTGGCAGC
>CBDUWG010000080.1:0-7723 GCA_965370845.1 uncultured bacterium | reverse complement strand
CTCCGGAACGGCCAGTTTCTCTTACGCAATGGCCACCGGTAAAAGCTCCACCCCGGCCGACGCTTTGCTGGTGGCCGCCGGGAGACTTCGGGAGAAGACCTTGAAGGAGGACTTCCTGAATTGGGATAAGCCCATCCTCTTTTCCCTCAACGTCGCCTTCCGCATCAGGGAACACGAACACCCCCGCCTCTTCGGGTTCAAGCTGCCCGACAATTGGTCCGTCAACCTGCGCTATTCGGGACAGTCGGGAAAACGATACCGTCCCGTGGAACGCAAATATGACGCCAACGAGCAGCCCTATGACGATTACGGCGAGCGAAACGCCAACGTGGGCCAGCACTGGGCGTGGCTGAACTTGAAGATCGAAAAGGACCTCCGCTGGAGATCCCTGTGGACCACATTTTTCCTGGAAGGAAAGAACGTGCTGGACAACAAAAACGCGCGCTACATCAACCCCCTCACCGGCAGGGCCTGGGAACAGGGAGATCCCATCCCCATCAGCTGGGCCAACGATCCCAATGATCTGCCACCCTGGAACCCGGCGCGCTACAAAGAGCCCAGAAGCTGGCGAGCTGGCATGTCCATCAGCTGGTAGGAGCCGTCGATGAAGAAAATCACCGCCATCACCATCATGCTGTCCATTCTGTGGTGGGCTGATACTGCCCTCTGCTGGCAGCCCTTCGCCAACATGGGCGGCCAGCGAGCCGGTACCTCCTCGGCCCAGTTCCTGAAGATCGGCGTGGGGGCCAGAGCCGCCGCCCTGGGCGACGCATTCGTGGCCATCGCCGACGATGCCTCGGCCCTCTATTGGAATCCAGCCGGTCTGGGTTTTCTGCAGGGAACACATGTGCACTTTACTCATATCCAGTGGCCGGCTGAGATCGAATACGAGTTTTTTGGTCTGACCAAGAATGTGGCCCGGATCGGAGTTATCGGACTCAGCTTCGTCTCCCTGCACATGGACGATATGGAGGTTACCACCGAGTTCCGGCCCCATGGCACTGGTGAGTATTTTTCTTATGGCGACTTCCTGGGGGCGGTGACATATGCCCGCCAATTGACGGACCGGTTTTCCTTCGGCATCAGCCTCAAATACATCCAGGAAAATCTGGCCGAACTGACATCTCAGGGCTGGGTGGTAGACATGGGCACTTACTACCGAACCGGCTTCCGCAGCCTGCGTATCGCCGCTAACCTGGCCAACTTCGGTCCCAATATCCGGCCGGATGGCTCATATCTGGGAATCAATGAATATGGCCAGTCAGTCACCAGGCGCTACGAGGGCTTTGCACCCCCTACCGTATTTCGCCTGGGAACGGCCATGGAGATCCTGGAAAGTGATGGGCAGAAGCTGACCCTCTGCCTGGCCATGAACCACCCCGTGGACAACGCCGAGAACGCCTCTTTAGGCTTAGAGTACCAGTTTTTGAGGGCCATATCCGCCCGCCTGGGATATAAATTCAACTACGATGAGGAGAAGGTCACCGTGGGGGCTGGATGGCAGCTGCCCCTGTGGTCATCACAGATGAGAATCGATTATGCTTACACCGATTTCGGACTGTTGGATTCCGCCCACCGGATATCCTTCGACTTCTGGTTCTGATGAGGAGATGTGACCGGATGAAAATTATCCTGGGATTATCCTCCCTGGGACTGGCCATTCTGCTGACCATGGCCGGATGCGGAAAAAAGATGGGCCTGCCCAGCGAATCACCGCTGAACAAATGGGGCGCCGGGGACACCACCTATGTGCGCATCAATCCCCCCTGGGATCGCAACCATCCATACAAACATGATTTTCAAGGTCCCCGGGATGTAATCGTCGGTTGGGACGGTAACATCTGGGTGGCTGACAGTCTGATGATCTGGAAGCTGAACCGGGCCGGCCAGATCCTGAACAGGTATCTGGTCCCCGGGCTGCAAGACATAAAGGCCATCGCTCAGAGCCCCACCGGCCAGATCTATGCCGTCCGGGGCGACTCCATCGTCTACCTTCTAAACGGCGACTTCTTTCTGAGCCACCGCAAGGCACGCTATACGGGCGTGGCCGTGGACGATGAAAACTGGATTTACTTAGCTGATTCCGGCCGGCAGATGTTGTTGAAATTCTCCGCCGATGATCCCTCTCAGTCAGACACGCTGGCCACCTATGGCTCCGGGGGCGGCACCGTGGATCTGCCCAGGGGGATCTTCACAGACATCTCCCTGAATGTCTATTTCGTTCAGGAGGGCGGGAGCTTTCACGTCCAGAAGATGAGGCCTTCGGCCACCGGGTACCTGCCCGATGTCTACTTTGGCCTGCAGGGAGACTCCCTAAAGCAGTTCATGGCCCCGCAAGATGTGGCCGTGGACGCCGACGGCTACATCTACGTGGCCGACACGGGAAACCACCGCATTCAGAAGTTCAGCCCCTATGGAGGTCTGAAGATCGCCTTCGGGGACAGCGGCTCCGCCGGAGAGCAATTCATCTTTCCAGAGGGCATTGCCGTGGACGAGAATCTGATCCTGTACATCGCCGACACCGGCAATGACCGCGTGGAGCGCTACCAGCTTTCCACTGAAATTGACATCCCCGAAGAGCCCTGATAACCTTCTGTAATCATTGCGCTTCCAAACATATTCTAATGGAGTACTTTAAGTATGGCGCAAGCCTTATGTCTATTTGAGGACGCTAATTATCGAAAACTTCTGCCTCTGGTGTACACCCGTCCGGTCTACGACCTGCGCTGTGGAACCTGTACCCTGGGGGAAAAGATCATCCGCCAATATACCGGGGCCACCGTTATTGCGCACTGTCGTGGGGAGCTGGCTGGTGTGATCAAAAATGTCTATCACGGACTTTTGGTAAATGAGCTGCCCTATGATTCTTGCCTGTTGATCAACGGCCGCCTGCTGGCGGATAAAGACCTCCCGGAAAAGATTCCCCTGCAGGGTGAGGACTGCCTGTTCATCTCTGGAGAAACCTTAGTGGCGGCCCGGGTGAGCGGAAAAAATGTAGAGCGACTACGGCAGAAGCTAGGATCCGGCCCTATCACCACCGATCTCTTCTCCGTCGACCGAACCCAGGAGGTGGAGGTTCAGCTGATCAGCTACCCTTGGGATCTTGTCAACCACAACAGCTCTCAGATCGAGGCGGACTGGGAGGTTTTCGGCTTCGGGGAACAGATCAAGGGGCATGTGTACGACGGTGCCACCCTATTGAGCCGGGAGAAAATCTTTCTGGGTCAGGGAACCAAACTCAAGCCGGGAGCAGTATTGGATGCTGAAGGGGGACCTATAATTATTGAGCCGGGAGCCACCATCTTTCCCAATGCCACCATCGAGGGCCCGGCCTTCATCGGAGCCAGGACCCTGATCAAGACGGGAGCCAAGATCTATGAGGGAACCAGCATCGGCGAGGTGTGCAAGGTGGGCGGGGAGGTACAGGAAAGCATCATCCACAGCTACAGCAACAAACAGCACGACGGTTTTTTGGGTCACTCCTACTTGGGAATGTGGGTCAACCTGGGCGCCGGCACCAACAACAGCGATCTTAAGAATAATTATAGCAACGCGAAGGTTTACGTGGACGGCCAGATGGTGGACAGCGGCTCCATGTTCGTCGGCCTGACCATGGGTGACCACTCCAAGTCAGGCATCAACACCATGTTCAACACGGGCACCGTGGTAGGGGTCAGCTGTAACGTCTACGGCGGCGGGTTTCCCCCCAAGCTCGTCCCCTCCTTTACCTGGGGCGGAGCCGAGGGTTTGGTGGAGTATCGGCTGGACAAGGCCCTGGAGACGGCCCGGGCAGTGATGGGTCGGCGGAAGGTGGAGCTGACTCCGGCGGACGAAGAACTGATCAGGGCAATCTTTCGGGAGACGGCCGGAGAGCGGGCCAAAATCGTTTAACTCCTCTGCAAAAACAACTGCATATGGCGCTCCTCTTTCTCAAGCGGAGGGTCTCATCATCGAGGCACATCTCTCAGGCCCCGGTCCAGCGGCCGGGGCTTTCCAGCGCCTAAATGGATATCGACCCTTCTCAAAAAACCCCTCTATAACTTACCTTTTTGCGAATCCTTTGTGCGAGAAAAGCTCCCGGAGAGGAAAATGGGGTCGCAAAAGGCAAAAAAGAGCAAATAATCCCTTGACATCCGGACCGGCAGTTGCTACCATTAAAAGTTCTGCGCAACCTCTGATTTTCAGTAGAACATAGACCAGGGACAGAAAACAAATGGCAGATCTGCACCAGATCACCCAGCGCCTTATCGGGGGAGACATCCCGGGTGTGCAAAAACTCGCCAAAGAGGCCCTGGATGCCGGCATCCCGGCTCAGGAAATACTGAATCAGGGACTGCTTCCGGGCATGAATGTGGTTGGCGAACGGTTCAAGCAGAACCAGATCTATATCCCGGAGGTGGTCCTGTCGGCCAAGGCCATGCACGCCGGAGTGGAGCTTCTTCGCCCCCACCTGGAGGCCGGCCAGATAAAACCATCGGCCACTGTGGTCATCGGCACGGTCCAGGGGGATCTCCACGATATCGGAAAAAACCTGGTTACCATGATGCTCAAGGGGGCCGGATTCGAGGTCATCGATCTGGGTATCGACGTGCCGGCGGAGCGGTTCGCAAGCGAGGTGGCCGACAGCAAAGCGCACATCCTGGCTCTCTCGGCTCTGCTGACCACATCCATGCCCAACATGAAAAAGACCCTGGACCTGCTTTCGGAAAGGGGCCTTCGTCAGGGAGTGATCACCATGGTGGGCGGAGCCCCGATCACCCAGACTTATGCCGATGAGATCGGGGCCGACGGATATGCCCAGAACGCCAGCCTGGCTGTGGACCGGGCCAGAGAATTGTTGAAATCCAGTACTTCTTCGGAATCAGGAGGTTAGCTGCCACATGCTCGTCGTGGGAGAACTGATCAACGGCAGCCGGAAGGCCATTGGCCAGGCCATAACCCAGCGGGACGCCCAGACCATCCGGAAAGTGGCCAGAGAACAGTACCAGGCCGGCGCTCAGCTGCTGGACGTCAATGCCGGAACGAGCCCGGATCAGGAAATCGACGATCTCCTTTGGCTGGTGGATGTGATCCTGGGCGAGCTGGACGTCTCTCTGTGCATCGACAGTCCCAATGTCCGGGCCATGGAAGCCGGTCTCGATCGAGGTGGGGACCGCGCCGTCATGGTCAATTCCATCACCGCCCAGGAAAGCCGCCTGGAGAGCTTCCTGCCGCTCATCGAGGCTCACCAGAGCCAGGTCATCGCCCTGTGCATGGACGATGGGGGAGTTCCCCAGCAAGCCCAGGAGCGTTACGAGATCGCTGCTCGTCTGGTGAAGAGGCTGGCTTCCCGGGGCATCGCGCCAGAGAAGATCTTTCTGGACCCTATCATCTGCCCGGTGAGCGTCGACTACCATGCTGCCCAAGTGGCCCGGGAAACCCTGCGACTGATCAAAAAACACCTCCCCCAGGCCAAAACCATCTGCGGACTGAGTAATATCTCCTTCGGGCTCCCCTGCCGGCGATTGCTCAACCACAACTTTCTCTCCCTCATGCTGGCTGAGGGTCTGGATGCCGCTATCATCGACCCCACCGACGATGCTCTGATGGCCAATATCACCGCCACACAAACCCTGATGGGCCGCGACGAACACTGCCTGGGCTACATCACCGCTCACCGGGAGGGCAAGCTCACCTGAATCCGGGATGACGCATGGCAACGACTCCCTTCCTAAAAAAGCTGCGATCTCAGCCGGTTCTGTTCGACGGGGCCATGGGATCCGTGCTGGCCCAGAAAGGTCTTCTGCCCGGGGATTGTCCCGAGGAGTGGAACAGATCCCACCCCCAGATAGTGGCCGAAATACACCAGGCTTATGTACAGGCCGGGGCTCAGGTGATCACCACCAACAGCCTGGGCGCCAATAGAATCGGGCTGAAACGCCATGGCTTGGCCGACCAGGTGACCTTCCTGAACCGAAGCGCTGCTCAAATCGCCCGAGAGACCTGCCCCGCGGAAGTTTATGTGGCCGGGACCGTGGGCCCCACCGGAGAGTTCCTCCCACCCCTGGGCAATATGACCTACGATCGGCTAGTGGCCATCTTCCGCGAACAAATCGCCGGTCTGGTATCAGGCGGCATAGACCTGATCTGTGTGGAGAGCATGAGCCAGCTCCACGAGGCCAGGGCGGCTGTCAGCGCCGCAAGCTATTTTCCCCAGGTCCCGGTGCTGGTCACCATGGTCTTTATTGCCGGCCCCCAGGGATTCCGCACGACCATGGGGGTTGATCCCCAATCGGCGGTCCTGGAGCTGGCGGCCGCCGGCGCCGATGCCATCGGCTGCAGTTGCGGTCAACTCACCCTCCGGCAGATGACCAAGCTGATGGGCGAGCTGAGGGCCCTGACCGATCTGCCGCTCATCGCCCAGCCTGATGCCGGCAAAGCCAAGCTGGCCAAAGGGAACACCGTCTACTCGCGCACACCCAAACAATTGGCCGAATGGGCAGATCAGATCCTTCAAGAGGGGGCCACCATCGTGGGCGGATCATGGGGAACCACCCCGGCACACATCGCCGCCATGGCCACGACCTTCGCCCCGGCCAAGAGAAAAAATGGGGAGAAACAATCGTGACAGATCAGGACATCAGGACCGAGATGATCCGGATCTGTCACTGGTTGGCCAGACAAGCCTTTGTGGTTGCCGACGACGGGGCCCTCAGCGCGCGACTCTCCCCGGATCAAATTCTGATCACACCCCGGGGCAAGAACCTGGGCTGGGTGACCCGCCAGCAACTGGCCCTGCTGAACATGGACGGACAGCAGGAAAAGGGGAGGCCGGAACCTTCCCCGGCCTATCGGCTTCACCTGGCCGCCTACCATCACAGGGATAAAATCCAGGCTGTTATCCACGCCCAGCCCCCCACCGCCACCGCCTTCGCCGTGGCCGGCATCCCTTTGGTCCAGCCTGTCCTTCCGGAAACGGTTCTCACCCTGGGCTCGGTACCGGTAACAGAATACGCCACCCCGTATACCGAAGAGGCTGCCCGGGCCGTCGGCGACCTGATCGGGGAACACGACGCCCTGCTGCTCAGAAACCGCGGCCTGCTGGCCGTGGGCTGCAACCTCAGCGAAGCCCTGCAGAAATTGGAGCGGGTAGAACAACTGGCCCGCGTCCTTCTGAAGGCCAAATCTCTGGATCATGTCGACCTCCTTACGGGCACCCAGGTGAAGAAACTGATGTCCCTTCGGGAAAGGATGAATCTGGGGGGAAAGAACCCCTGGTCCCCAGCTGACCGGGAGAAAAATGATGGCTGAGGGACAGATCCCCCTTCTCTCTGTTCGGGCCAGGACTCTTCCCCTGGCCTGGGAAAAATCGGTGCTGCTCTGTTGGAATAAGGGCACCGCGGTGCATACCGAATATGACCGGCCCAAGGATCCGCCCAGCCGCGACTGCACCATGGTCATCACCGTGACTGCTCCCCTGGCCGAACCCAAGATTCACCGCGCATTCCCCGGCAGCCTGGAGGATCTGGAGATCTACCGGCTGGAGGTGGTTAAGGGCATCCACGACCATTGGATCTCTCCCCGGGAGGGGAAATGGACCTATACCTATCACCAGAGGCTGTTTAACTACAGCGCCGATGACCAGCCCGTCGATCAGATTGCTTACCTGGTGGAAAAGCTTTCCCAGACTCCCTATTCCCGCCGGGCCCCGGCCATCACATGGAACCCCAAGACCGACCCCCCC
>CBDUWG010000079.1:0-7724 GCA_965370845.1 uncultured bacterium | reverse complement strand
ATTTGAAATGATGTTTTATGAGGGGGAAGTGTCCCCCTCGCTGCAGCCAGCGTGGCGCTACGCGCCACCGGCTCGCTATCGGCGGCTATGCCGCCGATGCCGTCCTTGCTCCTCGCGCGGCCGGCCGCCAGCCTCGCGGTCTTCCGCTACCCCCTCTGCGGAACGATTTGGGAGCAGCACTCAGTTTAGGCCTATAGCCGCAGAAACACGACGCCCTCTGACCTTTAGGCTGCAACCCAAGGGGTCCAGGGGGTTGCAAAAATAGGATTCAAGGATTCGAGGATTCAGGGATTCGAGTGATCCCCGTTCACCACCACTGGGAACATCAACAGGTTTTGAATTGCTTTTCCCTTGAACCCCCGGTCCCCGGCTTTTCCCGAATCTCGAGTCTCGGATCTTCATCCAGTATCCAGAATCCAGCATCCACATCCTCAAACTATTTTCCACCAAAAAAGGGGCGAGGAAACCTCGCCCCTGCGGCTTTTATGTCAGAATTCTCCAATTTTATCCTGCGGCACCCTATCTATGACTGGTGTTCAACAGAACGGAGACAGTATTGGACACTACGTTGGTCACAACCAGATCATCAAGCCCGTCGTCGTTGAGGTCGGCGGCGATAACACAGCTTGGTCGCTCCCCGGTCTGGAAATACTTGGCCAGACCGAATTGACCTCTGCCCTCGTTGAGCAGGACCGAGCAGTTGGCATCTCCCCAATTGGCCGTGATCAGGTCCAGACCGTCGTCATCGTTCAGATCGGTGGCGCAGACGAATTTGGGACGGTTACCCACGGGGTACTTTTTGTCATGCTTAAAATCGCCTTTGCCATTGCCGAACAGAATCGAGATGTCTGAGGTGCCGTAGTTGGTGTTGACCAGATCATCGTGTCCGTCGCCGTTGAGGTCGGCAACCCACACCACCCAGGGCGAGGAGCCCACTCCATATTCTTTTAGCTTGGTGAAGTGGGCCTGTCCATCATTGACCAGTATGGTGAGCACAGGTGGTTTCCAGAAGCCGGAATTGGCCAGGACCAGGTCAACGTCGCCGTCACCATCCAGATCGCGGGGGAAAAGAGATTTGGGGCTGTACCCAGCGGGGAAGCTCATGGCGTCCTGGAATGTGCCATCTCCGTTGTTCAGTATAACGGAGACGTCGTCAGACCTGCCGTTGGCCACGGCTAAATCCAGGTATCCGTCGCCGTTGAGGTCGGCGGCATAGGCACAGCGGGGTCCGATTCCGGCCTCGTATTGGACGGAAGACTGGAAATTGGCCTCTCCATCGTTGATCAGGACGGAGGCGGTCTTGAATCCGTAATCGGCGGTGATCAGGTCCGGGTCACCGTCATTGTCCAGATCACCGGAGGAGATAAAGTAGGGGCGCAATCCCACCTTGTGGTTCACGGGCGCGGCAAAGGTACCGTTTCCCTGATTGATCAGTATGGAAATATCGTGTTTCTGCCAGTTGGCCACGGCTAAATCCAGATGGCCGTCTCCATCCAGATCGGTGGCAGTTACCGAGTTGGGCCCCTCCCCGGCCTTGTAATCCACTTTAGACAAGGCCAGCTTCAGGTGGGGTGTTTTTTTGCCCATGGAGGCCGAGAGGGATGGCAAGAGCAGAACCGACATAAGCAAAGCGATTACGCCAAGCGAAATAAGACTGGAACAGCCCTTTTTTATCATGGTAAATCCTCTGGTATAGGGATGTTTCTTTGCCCGGGCCAGATAGACCCGGGCTCGGGTTCCTCTCCAACAGCGACTATTTGATGTGATCCAGAATAAACACATAGTTGCGTGTGTATTGCTCGACGACCTGGCTGGTGGTGCTGCCTCCATGGCCAGCTTTTACCTCCTCATAGTACAGTACATTCTTGCCCAGCTTTTTCAACAGGTAGCCGAATCGCCGCGGACCTCCGGCGAAGACCCGGGGGTCATAGAAGCCTGCGGTGACGAAGATGGGTTGCTTGATGTTTTCGGCCCAGAAGATGGGGGAGAGCTTGTGAGTTAGCTCGCTTCCCACCGGGCCGTACTCCTTCTCCCAGCCAGCCTGGAAGGTGATATCCCCATGAGTGAGCTCGTAGTCGACGTCGGCCACACCCACCTCCGAGATGGCACAGGAGAACTTCTCCGGCCACTTGACGGCCAGATAATTGACGGTGTATCCGCCGTACGATGCTCCCCAGATGGCGATCTTGTCCGGATTGGACCAACCCTCTCTCACCAGATAGTCGACGGCGGCGATGTCATCCTCCAGAGCCCTGAAGCGACCCTCTAAGTTATCCGCCGCTTCCCAGGCCGGTCCATAGCCCGAGGAGCCGCGGACATTGGGGAACATCATCACCAGACCCTGGCTCAGGGCAAAGGCAACATTGCGCATGAAATAGGGGCGGCTCTGGGCGGGAGGACCGCCGTGATAGTTGACCACTGCCGGATTTTGGCCGTTTTTCTTCGCCGTTTTGGGGATATAGAGAAAGGCCGGGATCAGTGTTCCATCTTCAGACGGGTAGTGGATCAGTTGCACGTCGATGTTGGAGAAGTCGAAGCCGAAGGTGGAGACGGTGGCCCACTTTTTGAGTTTCTCCGTGCCCAGGTGAAAGGAGTATGCGCTGGGTGAGGTGTTGGGAGAGGAGAAACCAAAGGAGACATCGCCATGTTCGTTGGCGAAGTATCCGATGCTGGCCGGGAAACCCCCCATGATGACGCCGATTTTCTGCCGGGGGGTTTTGATCTCTTTGCCCTCCAGATCAAAGGCGACAAGCTGCGAATAGCCCTCCTTGTTCAAGAGAGCCACCACCGCATCGGTCTCCTGGACCACCAAAAACCCCTCATCTGTATCCATCTTGGGATCGTAAAGGAGCTTGAGTTTCTTGGGCTTTTTGGGGTCGATGAGGGCGAATTTGAGGAACTCATCAGGCTTCGAAAGGGCGGAGGTTTGAGTGACCACCCTGCCGTCCTGGGTGAAAAACCCTCCGTTGTAAAGACCTTTCTTCGTCAGATCTTTGGCCTTGCCGGTTTTGGCGTCCACCATAAAGAGCTGGCTCTCAGAGAAGCTCAGCCAGCGGGTGCACAAGATCATTCCGTCACGGTAGTCGTCAGGTCCAAACCAGCCAGACTCCGTGTAGATGGTGTCGATCTGGCCTGTGGATATAGTGTGCTTGATCAGCGTCTGAGTGGTGCGGTCGCTGGAGATGAGGAAAAACTCGTCCTCGTTTTTAAAGACCGGCTGGCGGAACTGGATGCTTCCGTCCACCAGCAGTGGTTCGAAGGATCCATTGCGGTCGAACTTGTAGATATCGTAGTTCTCGTTACCGTGCAGATGGGTGGCCACCAAGATGTAATTCCCGGAAGGGTGCACCAGATAGTACCCGATGTGAAGTCCTACATCGTCCCAGTTGTTTGGGGTGAGCTGACAGGGGAAACCCATCGGCTCGTCGGTGTAAAACAGGGCCATGGTCTGGCCGGTGATGCGCATCCCGTAGTACATCCGCCCGGTGTTGTCCATCTGCGGATCGCTCACGAAATCTATGCTCAGCAGAAAGCTCAGATCGTTGTAGGTGGATTGCCAGTGGGGCGACCTCTCCAGCGTCTGCAGAGCCTGACCGTTGCAGTCATCGATAAAATTGAGAATTCTGGTGGTATCGGAGATGATCCATGTGTCCGCTTCGGCCAGGATCTCTTTGACCATTTCTTGAGCCGGGGACGGGACAACTATCAGCATCGCCGCCAGCAGACAGATGGAAGCTGTCAAGAGAGCTTGATTGATCTTCATAAGGGTACTTTCTCCTTTTCCGAATTGAGGACGATTTCCTTAGATTTCTCAGCCCCCCTGAGCCTGCTTCTGGGCCGTCTCTTTGAGTTTATCATTGGCCCAGATGGCTACCTCAACTCGACGGTTGGCCTGGCGGCCATCCGGTGTGTCGTTGAGGGCAATCGGCTGCATCTCGCCATAGCCGGCAGTGGATAGGCGGACTTTCCGAACCCCCAGGCCGGCCAAATAACTGCTGACGGAGCTGCCCCGCCGCTCCGAGAGTCCCTGGTTGTAGTCCTCGGGACCGGTGGAGTCGGTGTGCCCCTCGATGAGGATCTCGGTATCATCATACTTGCTCAGGATTTTGGCCAGATTTTCCAGGTTCTGCTGGGCCTCGGGCCTCAGGCTTGCCGAGTCCACGTCGAAGAGAATCCCGGAGTCGAAGGTCACCTTGATGCCCTCACCGATGCGCTCGATCTTGGCGCCCGCCAGGTCTCTCTCCATCTCGGCGGCCTGCTTGTCCATGTAGTTGCCGATGATTCCTCCGGCAATTCCTCCTACAACCGCACCCAGAATGGCTCCCCTGGCGGTGTTGCCCGCCTGATCGCCGATAACGCCGCCGATTACCACTCCCGCTGTCGTGCCGATGGCGGCACCCTTTTGAGATTTGGTCCAGGATGCGCAGCCCAGAAGACCCGCCGTCAGAAAAGCGATAAGAATGAGACTAACTGCCCGTTTCATGATGCCTCCTTTGTATAATGGTCAATGACCTGTCAGATCTAAAAGACGGTTTTTTCTCCGGTGCACCCCCTTTAATGATTTTCAGTTAAAATCTTTTGTTCGGTCCATTGACTTTTATGTTTTTGCGGATGACGATGTTCCCATGAACGCTGGAAAGAAGGTCGCAGTCTGTTTTTCTTTTGGACCAGGCATGAAATGATATCGTAACATCAAAACAGGAGTTTGTCAATATCTTTTTGCTGAAAACCAAATTAGAGGTGGTAACAAAAGAGCCCCCTAAATGCGGGGGCTCTTGCCAGTCAACGTTATCTGATCTGTGTTGAGACGTTAGATTTGAGCAGGTCTTTCATCTTGGGGAGCTTCCTCTTCAGGAGCTTCTTCGGCTGGTTCAGGCTTCGGAACCGGCTCCGGTTTTGGCGGCTCTGGCGCCGGTCTCGGTGGTGGTGGCGGCGGCGGTGGTGTGGGAGCTGGCGAATGCTTCCGGGAGAGACCGGTTATGATTTGAATCACGCCCAAGATGGTCAAGACAATGGCAGCCCAGGATGTGGTTTTCCCAACCCATGCGAAGATGATAACCAAAAGACCGATGAGTACGAAAAGAAACCGCACGGTCCTCACCCCCCTTTTGTTTGAGGTTTATGATGATAAAGCTGGTACAGTGTCTCGTACTGCATAAGTTTAATACGGAAGGGTCGTTTTGTCAACAATTTTTTAGACAGAGGCAAAAAAATATTGTTTAGTGGAAAAGCGCCTGTTCTCTTCAGCGGTTCGTGAGAATGATGATGAAAGAAAAAGCGGATCCTCGATCCTAGATCCTGGATGAAAGGCAAGAGGAACGGGGTTCGGGAAACTGCCGACTGCTTACTGCCTCCTGCCCACTGGTTTATTATTGCCATTGCCATTGCCACTGTTTGAGACCCGAGACCAGAGACTCGAGACTCGGAGGAAAGAAAGGCGGATCCTGGATGCTGGATTCTGGATGCTGGTGAAAAGAAAAACAGATTCTGGATGCTGGATGCTTGATACTGGTTAAGAACTAAATCCAGGAAGACACAGAGTAAAATTTGCATAAAGTCGAAATTGAGCACATTATTATCCAGAATCCAGTATCCAGGACCATTCTTTATTCGTTGGGTATTAAGATCATGGAGAGAGAAAAGGCAGTTTATGGGGGGTGTTATTGTGGGGTATTGATGTTGTTGCTACTGGTGAGATCGCCGTTTTTTCCGCACGGGAATGTCCAGCACCCGGCGGACTTTGCGCGCCAGGGCATCGGAGGTGAAGGGTTTCTGGAGGAAAGCCCTGCCCGGTTCTAGCAGCCCGCCGTGCACAACCACGTTGTCAGTGTAGCCCGATATGTAAAGGATTTTAATCTCTGGACGCTGGAGTGCCAGGCGTTCGGCTAACTGGCGGCCGTTCATGTGTGGCATGACCACATCGGTGACCAGCAGGTGAATCGGTTCCTGGTGTTGCTGGCAGAGAGAGAGTGCTTCGTCGCCATGCCTTGCCACCAGCACGCTGTAGCCGCACTTCTGCAGAATCTCTTGAAGGAGCTTCCTGACCAGCTCCTCGTCTTCCACCACCAGAATGGTTTCAGTGCCCCGCTGCAAACCAGGTGGAGTCCTGGTCGACTTGCTTGCTGCGATGTTCTTTTCGATCCGCGGCAGGTAGATCCGGAAGGTTGTGCCCTGTCCCGGCTCGCTGTAGACCCAGATGTTGCCGCCGCTTTGTTTGACAATCCCGTAGACGGTGGACAGGCCCAGCCCCGTTCCCTTGCCCAGCTGTTTGGTGGTGAAGAAGGGCTCGAAGATACGGGAGCAGGTCTGCTCATCCATCCCGTCTCCCGTATCGCTCACCGTCAGCATCACGTAAGAGCCGGGTTGTGCGCCCGTATGCAGCCGGACATACTCCTCGTCCAGGTCGACGTTTGCCGTCTCGATGGTCAGCTTGCCGCCCTGGGGCATGGCGTCGCGGGCGTTTACGGCCAGGTTCATGATGATCTGCCCCATCTGTCCGGGATCGGCTTTCACGGCTCTCAGTGCCGGGTCCAAAACGGTGACCAGTTCGATGTCCTCGCCGATGACGCGTTGGAGCATTTTCTCCATATCGGCAACGGCATCATTGAGGTTCATGACCTTCGGTTGAAGCATCTGTTTGCGGCTGAAGGCCAGCAGCTGGTGTATCAGCGAGACGGCCCGGCTTGTGGCCTTCTGGATTTCAGTGACGTATCTGCGCTGGGGACCGTCTTCGCCGATTTTCACCGACAGAAGGTCGCTGTATCCCGTAACGCCGGTCAGCAGGTTGTTGAGGTCGTGAGCCACGCCCCCGGCCAGCCTTCCCACCGCCTCCATTTTCTGGGACTGGCGAAGCTGCTCCTCGCTCTTGCGCAGCGCCTCCTCGGCCTGCTTGCGCTCGGTGATGTCTTCACCCGAGCTGAGAACGCCCAGGGTCGTGCCCGTTTCATCTTTAAGAATGGTATTATGCCAGGCGATGATTCGTTTCTGGCCGCTCTTGGTCAAAACAGGGTTTTCGAAATATTCTACCGGCTCAACTTCTCCAGCCATAAGTTTTGTAAAAACTGATTTGACTTCGTCTCTTTCAGCTTCAGGAAGGAAATTGTCGAACCAATTTTTACCGATGATCTTCTCTTCTTTGTACCCCAATATTTCACAGCCCTTTTTGTTGACCAAGCGGACTTTTTGATCGGCATCAATGGCTACAAATATTGTGCCGGCGACATCGAGATACGTTTGCGCTTTGTCTCTCTCTTCCCGCAACGCCTCCTGAGCTCGCTTGCGTTCGATAGATAGCCCGATCTGGCTGGAGACGAATTTTAAGATCTGCAGATCTTTTTCATCATAGGCCGTCTCGTCTGTGTAACTTTGAACCACCAGGGCGCCAATTATCTCCTTCCCCGCTTTTAGCGGAACTCCCAGCCAGATTTTCGAGGACGCTCCGATGGTCTCCACCAGGCCGGATTGAGTCAGTCTGTGCATATCTTCATCTGTGGCAAGAAGCGCTTTGTCGTGCTTAACAATGTATGCGGTGAGTGTTTTCCCGGCGGGAAAAGTGTCGAACGAGTCTTTTTCATCTTCAATATAGGGAAGAGAAAAGGTGTCGCTTTTCCTATCATAGAGGGCGATGAAGAAATTCTCGGTATTCAAGATAACGCTGAGGTCCTGACGGATTGTATTGAAAAGTTCGTTGAGATCTTTGGTGGTGTGAACGGCGTTGGCGATTT
>CBDUWG010000078.1:0-7764 GCA_965370845.1 uncultured bacterium | reverse complement strand
ATATCCCGGCCAGGGGTTTCGCCCCGCCCGAACAGTACTGGAGCCGTCCCGCCAACATGAGGTGAAAGACCAGATGGGCATCCTCAGCCAGGTCAAAAAGGAGAAACTTGCCCCGCCGGCGAACACCAGTAAATGCTTTTCCCTCCAGACCGTCGATCAAGTCGTCGACGGAGCAGCGCAGCACCAGGTGCTCGGTTATCTCGATTTCTTGGATCAGGACGCCACGAATGGCTTTGCCCAGAAAATCCTTAATAACCTCCAGATCGGGAAGTTCCGGCATGAGCTCCTCACATCTGTGGATCGAGAATTTGGTTCTGGTTTTTCTCAGGAATTACGTATCGCATCTCAGAAACTCACCACCTTATCCGCATCTAAAATCCATCCGATCAAATCCTGCATGGACCCAATGGTCGCTCCCTCTATCAATTCGTTTTGGCTCAATGCCCTCTCCCGGGCGCAAAGCCCGCATACTTTCACATTCGCGCCCATTTCGATGGCCAATGTCATGAGATTTTTGCAATTAGATAATTTTTCGTCTGGATCGGTCGGCGCCTCAGCGGATTCCTGCATTTCTTTGGGTAAATAGATGGCCTCCTCAAAGAGGAACAGATTGACCTCATGCCTCTCATGTAGAGCAGTCAGAATTAACCGCATGGTGAGGTATGCCCGTTCTTTGCCATAGGGAGGCTCTCCGAGGATAATGGTCATCTTGGCCATGTGCAGACTCCTTCAATGAATAGAATAATGGAAAAACAGAATCATGGAAACCATGGAAAACACGGAAACAGACGGAAAGCCCTTCACACCGTTAGTGCTCTTTCATCAAAGGGCACCTCCACGGTTCCGCTTCATTCCCTTCCTTCCATCCTTTTTCGCCTATCGCGTGATTCTGTCCTTTTCCACGATGCACATCACTTCTGCAGATACACTATCCCATTTCTTATCAGTATTATCGCAAAACCTAAAAGCACGAATCCCAATACTTTGATAAGATACGTAAAATACCTGCTTTTTAGCAAACTTTTCCCTCTGTCCGTAATGAAAGCAACCCCGATTTTTGATCCAATTAAAAGCAGGTAGAACCCCAACAGGAACAACCCACATTCCAGGACGTCCCCTTTCACCATGAAAGAACCGCCGACAGACAGCCAAAACAGGTACGGATGGGGGCTCAACGTATTCGTAATAATGGCCTTTTGGAGAGATCGCTGTTTAGCACTATCTGTCTGAAACACACCTTCCTTTGCTTTCAAATTCTCATAGCCCAGATATCCCAGAAAAAGTCCTCCTGCTATTGAAATCAATGCTAAAACAATGTTCAAATCCTTCAGCTGGGCAAAAATCAGCACTGTCACAGCAACGATCGGTGCATCTGTAAAAAGTGGGGCAAGAGCCACCTTCACACCGCTTTTTCTGCCATGCAGAAGCGTTTCTGAGATGACTAACGTTAAAAGTGGCCCCGGTGATAATCCTGCCGTTAACCCGATGACTAACCCGGGCAGCAAAAAATTTGCTATCATGCAGTTTCTCCTATCCTTTCTCTTTTTTCCCTGTCCTCTCAAGAAGGGGATACGCTCTTATTCTTTTTATTTCTATTCTTTCTGTCTCTTCTGTCTTTTTTCCATTCCCTCCATCTCTTCCATTCTTTCCATGATTCCTTCCACGATTTACAAATCCACCATCACCCTCTCCCGTCTCGTAAAAGTGGCTACTTGCGTATATCCCACGCGCCGCAGTAAACCCACAGCCTTATTAAAATCCAATCCCACCTCTTCTGGCCGGTGGGCGTCGGAGCCCAATGTGATCGGCACCCCGTAATGATGACACAGACGCAGGATCTTCTCACTGGGATAGATCTGGGCACAGGGCCTCCTCAGTCCCGATGTGTTCACCTCCACGCACACGCCGGAGGAGGCAATTACCTCGATCGTCTTCTCCAGCAGGTGATCGATATTCCCCTTTGGCCAGTAGTTGAACTTCTTGATCAGATCCATGTGGCCCAGAATGTCGAACAGACCACACCGGGCTGATTGACGTATGAGGCTGAAATACTGAGCGTATGCCTCGTCCGCATCGCGTTCTTCGTATCCAATGGGGTAAACCCGAGAGTCGTCGAACCGCCAGTCGCCGATGACGTGTACCGAGCCGTAGACGTAATCGAAGTCGTATTGACTCAAGAGATCCCGCAGCTTTCCCTCATAACCGGGGACGAAATCGGCCTCGACGGCCAGTTTGATCCGCGGCCTGTTATATTTGCTCTGCAGGACCCTCACCTGCTCCACATACCATGGCAGCTGGTTGGATGCCATGGCCAGCCCTGGGTCCTGCACGTGAAATGTGGGCGCGTGGTCATTAAAACCCATCTCCGCCAAGCCCCTCTCGGCAGCGACCTTAACGTAATCTTCCATTTCGCCTATGGCATGTCCGCACAGGGCTGTGTGCACGTGATAATCCACCAGCATTAGTGTCACCTCTCTGCGTTCGGGAGTCCTCTGGACACCTCAGAACAACGATGTTTCAGGACGGTGTGGCAAGAGAACGCCCCAACGCAGCATGGCAGTTGGGGCCTTAAACCAGCGGGCCGGGCCTGAGGATTATTTCCCTCAGAAGAGGCTGAGCTGATCTTTCTGGCCTTCTTCCCCTTCTTCGCCAAAGATCCTGATCTTACCGTACACGCCATCGTGACCGGGTCGTATATCCAACTCTCCCCGGCGAACTCTGACGATCCCCTGACCCACTCGTCCGGGAAACTCGGCGAGCAATTGCTCCTCGGGCAAATCCAACAGGATGTGGAATTCCGATCCGAACCGCTGCACAAGGCCATCGTACATGACGCTCACGCCCTTGGTACCCACTCCCTTGCCCATGGCCTCGGCGATGATCTCCACCAGGGGGACCATGCGTTTGCATCCGATGGCACCGGGAGGAACATAACCCTCTGGCCGATCGGCCAGCTCCTCCACCCGGTGCATCACTCCAATGGTAAGCTTCCGCCCGCATCTTGGACAACAATCGTTGCTGCTCATAGACTCTCTGGGCGACAGGCACACATCGCATTTGCGGTGGCCATCGTAGTGATATTTTCCCTCCTGCGGGAAAAACTCCACGGTGTATAGAAACTTTCCGTTATCCCTGCCCTTCAGGGCTTCTGCGATGGACTGATAGTTCAGCTCCGTGTTAAAGACATTAGCCTCTCTACCAATCTTGGCCGGAGAATGTGCGTCGGAGTTTGATATAAGGGAGAACCGGTCCAGCGCGCTGAGCCGCCAGTTCATGGGTGGATCCGAGGAGAGCCCCGTCTCCACAGCACATATGTTGGCTATCTGGTCTCCAAAACACTCCTCTACGGTGTCGAACCCCGATTTGGCCCCAAACATGGAGAACCATGGTGTCCAGATATGGGCCGGGATAACAAGGCAATCGGGGTCGGTGTCCAACACCAATCTGACCAGATCACGGGCGCTCAAGCGAAGGTTCGGTCGGCCATCGGAAGCCAGCCTTCCGTATCCCTGGAGCTGAGCATTGATTCTCTCAACCGTCGCGAAACTGGGGGCGAAGATAAGAGTGTGCATTCGCCTGCCCCGGCCGTCACTGTAGAAGTTGTTGCATACCTCTACGGTGAGGATAAAGTGGGTGTCTCCGCAGGTGAACAGCCCGTTTCCCAGAGGTTCCAGCTGCTGTTTGAGCTCAGCCAAATAGGAAGGATGGGTGAAGTCCCCGGTGCCCATCAGGGTAATACCCTTGGTTTTGGCATACCGGCTGAGGTGTTCCACATCCATCTCACCGCTGGTGGCCCGGCTGTACTTGGAATGGATGTGAAAATCGGCGATGAATCTGGGCATAGAAAACTCCCGGGCAACTAAAACTTCACAATCAACGTATATTTGTCATAACATATGTCATATTTTGACCAAATTCAAGAAAAAATAAGCTTTGCGTATTTTTGTTGACAACCTGAAGAATATGGTATATCCTTTGGCAAACGTCTCTCCAGCGAACCAATATAAGTTACCGAAAGGGGGGAGTCAATCGTGCGATCTAGAAAAATCCTGGCTGCTGCGGTGGGACTTCTAATGCTCACCATTTTATGGTGGGCTCCTGCCGATTCCATCCTGGTGCGGGCCGCAGATGATGTCCTGGTGGCTGAGGATGAAACCGTAACAGAGGACCTGGCTCTGTTCGGATCCATCATATCCGTGGATGGATATGTCGATTCGGATGTCATCGCCTTCTGCCGGAGCATCACCGTGTCCGGGATCATCAATCAGGACCTGATGGGCGGCGCCGAGACGGTGGAGATCACCGGCCAGGTGGGCGACGATCTGCGCATTGGGGCCAGGTACATAGATGTGCGCGGCCCCGTAGGCGACGACGTCATCGCATTCTGCCAACGCTTCACCCTTGGCCAGGAGGGCCGGGTTGGGGGAGAGGTTCAGGTGTGGTGTCAGAAGGCCATCGTCCGCGGCGATGCGGACGGCAACCTGCGCATCAGCTGTAAATCAGCGGAGATCCACGGTCACGTGGGAGGCAACATCTCGGTGGATGCCAGCACCATTAAGCTGGCCGGCGCCGTGGATGGCGACGCCGAATTGACCGCCGAATCCATCACCTTGCTGCCCGGATGTACCATCACCGGCAACCTGAAGTACATCAGCACCAAAGAGATAAATATACAGGAAGGTGCCCAGGTGCTGGGGGAGACCATCTGGGAGAAGACGGTACCAGAAGAGAAACCCGAGAAAGTCGACTTCAAACCATTCCTAACATTCTTGAAACTGGCCATGTTAGCGGCACAGATCATCGTCGGACTTGTCCTCATCGCCATCTCCCGCAAGCAGGCCAGTCTCATGGCCGACACCCTGACCGGCCATCCATGGAAGAGCCTGGGCGTTGGCATCGTGTTCCTTATCTGTGTGCCCATCGCCGCTCTGATCCTGATGGTGACCATCATCGGCCTGCCCCTGGGCCTCATCGCTACTTTTCTCTACCTGATCGTCTTGTACCTGAGTCCCATTGTTGTGGGTTTGACCATCGGCGGCAAAATCGTGGGGGCTTTCAAGAACGAGAGCGCAGGACGCATGGTGGGCGGTTTGATACTCGGCCTGGTCATCCTGCGGGCGATCAGCTTCATACCCGCATTTGGAAGTTTTGTCCAGTTCCTGGTGCTTCTCTTCGGCACAGGTGCCCTGCTTTACTCCCGGAAACTTGCTCGGGATAAGGCCAAAGAGAATGGCTTGATTTAAAGCATGGTGCCCTGCCATCTGATCGCGAAGTCAGTGAAAAGCCCTCCGGCTAAACCCGGGGGGCTTTTTTATGCTGTGGGCATCAATATTCTCGTCGGCGATGCCGCAAAAAAGTTGCTTACTTTTGATGCCCCGCCACGTCCGTGGCCGTCAGCATTCTGATCAGTTTGGGGGCAACAAAGAGCTTGTTCCTCTTTCTTCCTGTGGCCTCTTCAAGAATTCCGATCTCAACCAATTTCAGAACGCCTCTCTTTACTGAATTAAAGGATCTATTCCATTTTCTGCTCAATCCTGAAATTGAAATTACCGGATTTATAAATATCTCCTCGATTAATAAGTGGGCAGAGTGAGGAACCTTCCTGGCCATATTAAGCTTCTCTTGATACTCAGAACGCAATTTGAGAATATTCCTGGCACAAGATATGGCTTCTCGGGATTGAACAACGACGCCGCGTAAAAAGAACTTGATCCATCCCTGCCAATCCCCTTTTTTGCTGACCATAAGAAGCTTTGAGTAATATTCATCCTTGAATCTTTCAAAAAATACTGAGGGGCAAAGAAGAGGCTGGATTAAATATCCTCTTTCATATAGGAAGAAGGTGATCAGAAGCCTTCCAATGCGTCCATTTCCCTTAAGAAACGGGCGAATGGCCTCAAATTGATAGTGCATCAGGGCACACGGAATTAAAGGAAGTTGGTGGGAATGTGAGTTGAGATATCTCTCCCACGCGTTCAGTGCATCTTTCATATCCTCCACCGATGGCGGCACATAGAGGGCCTTATGAATACTGCACCCCGGCGGACCCATCCAATTTTGAATTCGGCGAAGCTCCCCGTGGGTTTCCTGCCCGCCCTTTTCATCCTCCAGCAAAACTTTGTGGATCTCGCTGATCAGCCTTGTGGATGCCGGTATTTCACTCAGCCGCGCCATTCCGTATTCCATGGCCAGAATGTAATTTCGTACCTCTCGAACATCCGGCCCCCTTGCTTCTCTAAATTCCGTGGCCTCGTAAAAGAGTAAATCTGGCAGTGAAGCCTGAATATTTTCAATTCTAGAGCTTGAGATTGCCTCGCGGCGAATAGAATGACATACTAAAAAATCCGGGTTGGGAAACGACTTTCCCAATTCTGACAACTCTCTCAATAATCCATCGGCTTCAGAGATAAGATATATGAGACGATCATCATAACTGACCGGCGGCGGCAGAGGATTAGGTACAAATGTCCAGTATCCCTCCACTGTCTGCACGCATTTTCCGGCAGGCGAATTTTTGAACTCTTCGTGATTCAAAGGGTTTCGCCTCCAGCTATAGATTGGCGACAGGTTGGGCTTTTGCTGACGCTTGCCAGCAAATCCGTCAATAAAAACTTTCTTAGTCGGCTTTACTCATCCCTTCCGGTCTCACCATCTCTTTCGCATCATCGCCTAAATTGTCCGTTACACACAAAGGACCGTCATCCTTTTTATCTTCCGGCCCTCTTTGGCGGCAAGTTTACACAATTTTTTTAAAAACTAAATTATCCTTAGGCCTTTGTCAAGATAATTATCCGTTTTTGCGTATCTGCTAATAACATCTGCTCTGTCTATCACATAAATGCATAAAAAAAGGGGCCTCAGCCCCTGTTTTCTCGCCGTGTCGCTTCTCAACAGCTCCTGCCATCGGCCATTCTACGGAAAATAGCTTATCGTCAAGGAGAGCACATCCATCCTGCGCAGCCGGTTGAACTCACCTTTAGTCCAACGGGTTTCCGGGCGCCATCCTGCGGCATAGCTCCTCCAGCCAACTCCAAACCACGCTTTAGGTCCCAGTTTCACATCCAAACCCATCTGACCGGTCCCGCCCAGGCGGGTCTTGTCCCAGTAGTTCTTGTCCTTCCAGCCCGGGTTATAGGCACGCCAGATGAGCGCCGCTCCCATACCTCCATAGACCATAACCCGTGGGCTAAGGGGCCAGTTGGCCAGGATTCCAAAGTTAAAGATGTATTGCCTCATTTTGGGGGTAAATCGTATCTGCTCGCCCAGGGAATCCAGCTCCACATGCTCATGTTCCTGCGAAAAAAGGTGGTCCAAGCCTATCATACCCTTTATCGCTCCACCGTAGGAGAACTCCACGATAAATGGATAGTGCTGACTATACAGGCTATGCCCGTCGATATCCTTTTTGTCCTCCTGGGCCCACATGTAGCCTGTGCCCATTCGAAATCCGAACGGTCCCGGCCGGTCGGCTATCGCCTGCGTCTGCGTGAGCAGAAGGAAAATTGCCGTAAGCAAAAAACTTAGAGCCGTCTTTGTTATCATCATTTTCATTGGATTGATTAGCTGATGGCGATTCGTGAATTTCCCCAACAAGGGTTTTAGCTTGAAGTCTGAGCTTGTATACCGCGATGCAAAATGGGGATCCACGGCCCTTTGAACCCTCTGATCCTTGAATCCTGGTCTTTTGATTTCCGGTGATGAGTGTGAGATGTCAAATTTTTAATTTTCACATTGCAATTTGAAATGAATCTTTTTGAAGGGGGA
>CBDUWG010000077.1:0-7814 GCA_965370845.1 uncultured bacterium | reverse complement strand
AGGAGCAGATTGTTGGTGTTATTAATTTATCCCTGGAGATCTACGACACCTTTGGGTTCCGGAATGTCTACGTGGAGCTTTCAACTCGACCTAAAAAGTCCATTGGCTCAGACGATATCTGGAAAAAGGCTGAGAAAACACTGCGAGATGCGCTGGACAAGAGAGAGATCACCTTCGAAGTAAATCCTGGAGCCGGAGCTTTTTACGGACCTAAAATCGATTTTCACATTGAAGATTCTCTTTCGCGGCGATGGCAGTGTGGCACAATCCAGTTGGATTTCTCCATGCCGGAAAGATTTGATCTGGAGTATGTGGGTAAAGATGGCGAAAAACACCGACCCGTGATGATACATAGGGCCATTTTCGGGTCTTTGGAAAGGTTTATTGGGATTATCACCGAGCACTACGGCGGAAGTTACCCACTTTGGCTGGCGCCTGTTCAAACAAAGGTGATTCCTATCAGTCGAGATCAAATGGAATATGCCGCCCAGATCGTTGATCTGCTGGTGGAAAAAGGATTTCGGGCTGAATTGGAAAAACGAGATGAGAAGATCGGCTATAAGATCAGAGATGCGGAAACTTTGAAAATTCCATATATGATTATTATAGGGGAGAGAGAGGTGGAGGGGAAGAACATTTCCCTGCGTCAGAGACATCAGGGCCACGTTGGCACCATGAGCCCGGGTGATCTGGTTTCCCGTTTGAATGAGGAAGTAGCCCATAAGAAGTAGCCTATAAGATGCAGGGATATATGTACACTTTCACAAGGAGGCTGGACAATTTTTAAACAAGCTAGAATTAACAGACAGATTCGGGTTCCTCAGGTGCGGCTTATTTCCTCTGATGGTGAGCAAATCGGCATCGTTAGCGTTCAAGATGCCCTGCATATGGCGGAGGAACAAGCATTGGATTTGGTGGAAGTGGCACCTCAATCACAACCCCCGGTCTGTCGGATTTTAGATTACGGGAAATACAAATATGAGCAGAGTAAAAGAGCCAAAATGGCTCGAAAAAAACACCATTTTATGCACCTAAAAGAGATAAAGCTAAGGCCCAAAATCGAGGAACATGATTTTCAGTTTAAACTGAATAACGCTAAAAAGTTCCTGGAGTCGGGAAACAAAGTGAAGTTCACGGTATACTTTCGCGGGAGAGAGATTACTCATAAAGAGTTCGGAAAGAGATTATTGGAAAGAATGGTAGATGAATTAAACGAGGTGGCCACAGTTGAGCTTTCTGCCAAGTCGGAAGGGCGCAACATGGTTATGACAATGATTCCAAAACACTGAGATATAGAGGGAAATAGGATGCCGAAGATCAAAACTAATAGGGGAGCTGCCAAGCGGTTCAAGAAAACCGGGTCTGGCAAGGTGAAAAGGAATAAAGCATATGCCAGCCATATGTTAACCAAGAAAAGTCCCAAGAGAAAGAGATCTCTGAGAAAGAGCGATCTGGTGCATAAAGCCGATGTCAAAAAGGTAAATAGACTTTTACCTTAGCCATCATGAATATTCCAGGTTCGGAGGTTCATTCCGGACCGACCTTTTGCGTATGGAGTGAACGATGCCAAAAGCGAAAACTGCAGTGGCCTCACGGCAGAGGAGAAAGGCAACTCTAAAGGCAGCCAAGGGTTATAGGGGTGCGCGGAGCAAGTTATACAAAACGGCACGCGAAAGTGTCAACAGAGCCCTGGCCTATTCCTATAGAGGTAGAAAGCTTAGAAAAAGAGATATGCGCAGGTTATGGATTGCGCGGATCAATGCAGCAGCCAGGCTAAACGGTTTATCCTACAGCAAGTTAATCAAAGGCTTGAAAGAGGCGGAAATTGCCTTAGACAGGAAAATCTTAGCCGAGCTGGCGGTTAATAACGCTGCAATTTTTGCTGAGATTGCCAGAGTTGCCAAGGAGCACATCTAAAATAAAGAAGGCGGGGTGGTTCGGGGGTTAAAAGCAGAGGGCGTTTACCAAGAATAGTTAGGCGCTGCCTGCTTTGCCCGCATCTTTCCGTCTTTTATTTTTTCTCTTGCGTGACCTTCAAAAGAGAAGGAGATGTTCCTGATGCGAGAGGAGCTGGAAAGGATTGGCCAACAGGCAGTAGATGAAATATCCCTGGTAAAAAGGGAGTCCGATCTGGAGAAGATAAGGATTCGCTTGCTGGGACGGAACGGGAAAATTACCCTGCTTTTGAGGGGTCTGGGCAAGCTTCCCGTTCGGGAGCGTCCAGCCATGGGGAATTTGGCAAACAAGATAAAGATCAAGGTCGAGAAAGCCTTGGCAGAGAAAAAGCAAGCTTTGGGCTCCCGCGAAAGGGAGGAAGTCACTTCACTGGATATCACCATGCCGGGTCGTAAAAATTGGGTTGGCGGACTTCATCCACTCACTCGCGTGAACCAGGAGATTGTGGAGATCTTCAAAGCCTTGGGATTTCAGGTGGCCCTGGGTCCTGAGGTGGAAACGGATTATTACAATTTCGAGGCCTTGAATTTTCCCAAAGATCATCCTGCAAGGGATATGCAGGACACCTATTATTTGGCCGAAGACGTTGTTCTGAGAACGCATACCTCACCAGTGCAAATTCGGGTTATGGAGAGGCAGAGTCCTCCTGTTCGAGTGGTCATGCCCGGAAGAGTCTACCGGAATGAGGAGATAAATCCAAGGAGCTTCACCGTATTTTATCAAATAGAGGGGCTTTATGTGGATCGTGATGTAACCTTTGGGGATCTAAAGGGCATACTGGCGGTATTCGTGGAGCGGTTTTTTGGGTTGAGCGTTCCTATTCGTTTTAGGCCAAGTTTTTTCCCCTTTACAGAGCCCAGCGCAGAGGTGGACATAGGTTGTATCATATGCGCAGGCAAAGGGTGCCGGCTTTGCAAGAAAACCGGATGGCTGGAGATCTTGGGCGCAGGGATGGTGGATCCCGCAGTACTGGCTAACGTAAATTACGATCCCGAGGAGGTATCCGGCTATGCTTTTGGTATGGGGGTGGACCGAATAGCCATGTTACGGCATGGCATAGACGACATCAGACTTTTTTACGAAAACGATCTAAGGTTTTTACGCCAGTTCTAAAATTTGAAGGGATACTGACTGATGAAAATCAGCTGGTTATGGCTTGGCGAGTACGTTGACATAAATCTCTCCGTTAAGGAGCTTGCTGAGAGGTTGACACTTTCGGGAACCGAAATAGCGAGCATTACTCCTCTGGCCAGCGATTTATCTGGAGTTGTGGTTGGGGAGGTCATATCAAAGGACAAACACCCACGGGCGGATCGTCTATCCGTTTGCCGGGTAGATGTAGGGGAGGAAATTCTAACAATTGTCTGCGGGGCACCTAATGTGGCCGCGGGGCAGAAAGTGCCCATCGCCTTGTTGGGCTCCATTTTGTCTGCAGGATTTAAAATTGAGGCCCGTGAAATTAGGGGAGTTTTTTCCCAAGGTATGATTTGTTCTGAGAGGGAGCTAAATATTTCCGAGGAAGCCGCGGGGATCATGATTTTAGCGGATGACGCGCCTGTGGGAAGACCGCTTAAAGAAGTAATTCCCTTGGGGGATATGGTTTTGGAAGCTGAACTAACCCCGAACAGGTCCGATTGCATGAGTATGGTGGGAATAGCCCGGGAGGTGGCCATCATCTGCCAGACGGCGTTGCACAAGCCAGCGGTCACCTTATCAGAGGGACAGAAAGAAGTGGATAAACTGGTCAGAGTTAACATTGAGGATGTGAAGGGCTGTCCCCGATATACTGCTCGACTCATTCAGGGTGTGAAAGTAGGTCCATCGCCCTTCTGGTTATCGCGGCGAATAGAGGCTGCCGGCGTGAGATCTATTAACAATGTGGTAGACGTAACCAATTACGTAATGCTGGAGCTGGGTCAGCCCCTGCATGCTTTTGATTACGATCTATTAGCCGGTGCCAAGATTCAGGTCCGAAGAGCCTGTCAGGGCGAGAAATTCATCACTCTGGATGAAAAAGAGCACCTTTTGGATCCGGAGATTCTGCTGATCTGTGACGGCCAGAAGCCCGTGGCTCTGGCGGGAATTATGGGTGGGCTACATTCTGAGGTGACCGCGGGTACGCAGAACATCCTGTTGGAGAGTGCTTATTTTCATCCGGCCATCATACGCCGGGGTTCAAAAAAGCTGAATATTTCCACCGAATCATCCCAGCGTTTTGAACGTGGAGTGGATCCAAATGGTCTGGTGCTTGCCCTGGATCGAGCTGCTCAGCTCATAGCCGAGCTGGCCGGTGGTACAGTGGAAAGGGGAGTGGTAGATCTTTACCCCAAACCTATTGATCCTCTGAACATTATCCTGCGTATCGAAAGAGTCAACCACATTTTGGGAACAAGTTTATCCTCGGGTCAGGTTGCTGTTTTTATGGAAAAGCTCGGTTTTAAGATCGATGGAGATGATCCGATAAAGGTACAGGTGCCCACCTTTCGCCCTGACATTAGCAGAGAGATAGATCTTATAGAGGAAATTGCTCGCCTTTACGGCTACGACAAGATCAAAGCCTCGATTCGTATCGGCGGTACTTTCAAAAGTACGCAGGACTTGGAGGAGGAAAACACCAATAAGATCAAATCGGCGCTGTGCGGTTTGGGTTTGCAGGAGGTGGTGACCAACAGTCTAACGGATCCTGATCTTCTTACATCCATTGGCTGTCCGCTGCCGGCCAGGAGGATAATAAATCCACTGAGCGAGGATCTCTCAGTTCTTCGCCCCAGCCTCATTCCCAGCCTATTGCAAGTGTTAAGGCGGAATTTCCACAGGACCATAAGGGATATAAGGATTTTTGAGCTGGGAAAGGTTTTCCACGAGCATGCCGGGAAGGATTCTTCTGCCGAGCAGTGGGACTTATGCGCTGCCATTGCAGGGAGGAGGAGCCCGGTCAATTGGGATGGAAAGGATGAGCCGGTCGATTTTTACGATCTTAAAGGTTTTCTAGAATCACTAATGGGCAAATTATCTATTGACAATTTCCGCTTTTTACCGTATGATGGGGGTGGTATGTTTCGGGCGGGCTTTGCGGCCAGGCTTATGCTTGGCGATAATTTGTGTGGAACGTTGGGTCAGCTGGCCGCAAAGGTGAAGTCGGTTTTTGACCTCGAGGAAGATGTTTTCCTTTTTGATCTCAACGTATCCTTTCTTATAAAAGCTATGGTCAGAGATCGACGTTATGTGAGTTTGCCCAAGTTCCCCGCCGCAGACAGGGACTTAGCCATTGTGGTTCCCGAGGAGGTGCTTGCTGGAGAGGTAGAGAGGTTCATTCAACATACAGGAGGGGAATTAGTGGTTGATGTTTGCCTTTTCGATGTTTACCGGGGAAAGCAGATTGCTTCTAAGAGTAAAGGATTGGCGTTTTCGATACGCTATCAATCGCCACGGAGAACTTTGACAGATACCGAGGTGGAGGATATCCAGCAGAAGATAATTGCCGCTCTCCAAGAGGATTTCAGAGCGGAGCTAAGAGATTAAGTGGTATAGAAATTGGTGCGATAACGAATTTCATATGTGCGAGTGCTTCGAAAAAGAGGTGATGCTCATGCGGATGGAGAGTTTTGATCAACTGGAGGAACGTATTAACAGAACGGTGGAGTTAATAGGAAAATTGATGGATGAGAAGAAAGATCTTATCAAGGCGAATCAGGAGCTTCAGGTTAAAATACAAGAGCTTGAAGAGGCAAATAAGGAGCTTTTGCTTGATCAACAACGGCTAAAGCAGGAGGAAAAGAAGGATAAACAGCTTGAGAATAAACAGATGGAGATCACTTCGAAAATACAGCAGATGATACAGAAATTGGACATCATAGACAGCAGCTTGTAATATTTATATGTGTTTGAGGATTTATGAGATATATTACCGATGATCGTGGTGAGGGGGATGGGCTTTCTCTTGAGCCGATAGAAGGGAAGGAAAGAGATCTGTTTCATCACCACAATCTGCGTGGTGACCTTCCCGCCGATGATTTTCTTCCCAGGTTAGATGAGTGATGGTAAGTGAAAAACACACGGTGAAAGTAAACATCTTCGGAAATGAGTATCCTATAAAAAGCGAGGCAGACCCGGAGTACATCAAAAGGGTAGCCAAGTACGTTGACCGGAAAATGCGGGAGATCTCAGAAAAAGTCGATATCAGCTCAGCAGCCAAAGTTGCCATACTAGCGGCGCTGAACATCACCGATGAGCTATTCCGAGAAAAGGCTGATAAAGATAAGGCATTAGCTGAGGTTGATGATCGGACTGCCGAGCTGGCCGAATGGTTGGAAAAAGCGTTGCACACTTTCTAATCCGGGTTTACGAAAAAAAGGAAATGATCGGTTTCAATAACTGAACTTTAAGTAGATTCTGAGAACTTTAGATTCCCCGCCATATCCGCGGTTAGATGAGGCTTTAAGCCTCAATTCAGGCTATACTTCTGGCGATGCAGAGAGCCATTTCGCCGGAAGAGGGTCTGATATCTCAAGAGTCGCGGAAGCGAAAGGCGGGGTTTTTTATGACGCACGTTTTCTGTGCAAAAGGGCGTCATCAATAGAGGGAGGGAACGAACATGGGAGAAATACCAGGGCATCTTTGGAGTTTATTTCCCTTGGTGGGTATGCTGTTCTTCTTGGCCGGATGGTATGTGAGCAGGAGAATCAGTGAGGGAAAGGTGAATAAAGCCGAGAGACTGGCCAAGAAGATCATCTCAGATGCCGAAAAAGAAGCGGAGATTAAGATTCGAGAGGCCAAATTAGAGGCCAAAGACGAATGGTATAAGGCTAAGATGAAATTTGAGCAGGAGACAAAGGAGAAGCGGGTTGAGATGCAGCGCTTGGAGAGAAAGCTCTCCGAGAGAGAGGGGAATCTTGACCGAAAGGTAGATATTCTCAGCAAGAAAGAGAGAGAGAATCAAGTCCGCGATAAGAATATTCTGTCGCGCGAGCGGGTAATACGTGCCAAGGACACAGAGCTTTCCCGACTCATTAGCGATCAGAACATGCAGTTGGAGCGGATCGCCGGTATGACCAGTTCCGAGGCCAAAAAGCTGCTGATGGCCAACCTGGAGACAGAGGCACGCCGGGAGGCGGCGCATATTGTTAAAAACATCAAGGACAAAGCGCGAATAACTGCCGATAAAGAGGCCAAAGAGATCATCGTATCCTGCATCCAGCGCTGTGCTGCAGACCATACAGTTGAGTCAACGGTTTCTGTGGTTTCATTGCCAAACGACGAGATGAAAGGACGGATTATCGGCAGAGAGGGCCGGAATATTCGATCCTTTGAGACCGCCACAGGAATTGACGTTATCGTGGATGATACCCCAGAGGCAGTCATTCTCTCCGGCTACGATCCCATTCGCCGTGAGATCGCCAAGATGGCTCTGGAGCGACTGATTCTTGACGGGCGAATACATCCTGGCCGTATAGAGGAGATTGTGGCCAAGGCCGAGAAGGACATGGAGGCCATAATTTTGGAGACGGGCGAGCAGGCTTGTTTCGATGTGGGCGTCGATGGGATACACCCGGAAATCATCAAACTTCTGGGAAGGTTGCGTTATCGAACCAGCTATGGACAGAATGTTCTGCAACATAGCAAGGAAGTTGCCACTATAGCCAGCCTGATGGCTGCCGAGCTGGATATGGATAGCAGATTGGCCAAAAGGGCGGGTTTGCTGCACGATATCGGGAAAGCAGTAGATCGCTATACCGAGGGAACTCACAGCCAAATTGGCCATGAGATCGCTCAGAAATACGGAGAAGACCCTGTTGTGCTGAACGCTATCCAGGCCCATCACGAGGATGTAGCGCCCACTTCCTTGATCTCTGTGTTGG
>CBDUWG010000076.1:0-7826 GCA_965370845.1 uncultured bacterium | reverse complement strand
CGATAAGCTGGAAAGCAACACCAAGTACTTTCGGGAGAAGATGAGCGCAGCCGGTTTTGATATCAAACCAGGTGTTCACCCCATCGTTCCCATCCTGTTGCACGAGGCCAAGCTGAGCCAGGATATGGCCAGAGATCTCCTGGATGAGGGAATCTACGTCATCGGTTTCTATTACCCGGTGGTTCCCAAGGGCCAGGCCAGGATTCGAGTTCAGATTTCCGCGGGTCACACCCGGGAGCATCTGGATAAGGCTGTTTCCGCCTTCACGAAGGTGGGCAAAAAACACAACGTGATCTAGGAGGTAGCTGCCGACATCATCTGCCGATCCAGGAAAAGATCATGAACATTTTCGGCAGCACAGAGGTCAGGGTGCTTATGAAACAGGTGATGGTTATGAAGAGCAGCTAAAAGATAAGGATAAAGAGGTAAAACGAGGGAGAGAGGTGTCTTTTCCTGGAGAGAAGCAGCCGCTTGTGTTGGTTTTTGTGATTAAAGGGCGGACTGTTTCCGGTGAAAAGAGGTCCCGGTTTTTCGACACCATACCCGGGGAGAAATAAGATGTCCACGCATGATTCCTTTCAGACGGTTAAAAACGTGGTGATCACCACCCTGCTGGCCCTCGTTTTTATCATTGTCGGTGTGCTGATCATCTCCAATTTGAGTTTTTCGCCCCGACCACAAGCCCAACCTGCTACTGAGGATACCAGTACCACAGAGGCCGAGGCGGCCAGACTAGATTTCGGCCAGAGCCCTTTCGTGGCTGTGGCCGAGAAGGTGAAGCCCACGGTGGTGAACATCAGTGCTGAGCGAATTACCGAGAGTCCTATTATCCCGTGGTTCCCGTTTAGGTTTTTCCAGGATCCCTCCGATGAGTTTTTTCGAGACAGGGACAGGGGTGAACCTCAGCAGCGTCGCAAGATGAAGGAACAGAGCCTGGGATCCGGGGTGATCATCGATCGCCAGGGCCATATATTGACCAACAATCACGTTATCCAGGGGGCTGAGGAGATCAAGGTTCGCCTCTCCGACAATCGGGATTTCCGGGCCACGGTCATCGGACAGGATCAGGAGACAGATGTGGCCCTCATTAAACTGGAGATTGAGGAGCTGCTGTCCCCCCAAGAGGTAGCCATCCTGGGAAATTCGGACGAGATTCGGGTGGGAGACTGGGCTATTGCCGTGGGTAACCCCTTTGGTCTGGACAGAACGGTGACCGTGGGGGTGATCAGTGCCCAGGGGCGTTCCAACCTGGACATAGTGGGAGGAACTCCGGCCTACCAGAATTTCATTCAAACCGATGCTTCCATCAATTTCGGCAACAGCGGGGGTCCCCTGGTGAATATACGCGGAGAGGTCGTCGGCATCAACACGGCCATTAACGTGAAAGGGCAGGGAATAGGGTTCGCCATTCCCATCAATATGGCCAGGAAGGTCGCCGATGAGCTCAGGGCCAGAGGAAAGGTGATCAGGGGGTATCTGGGCATGTTGCCCCAGGAGATCACCCCAGACATGGCTGAGGCCATGGAGCTGTTGTCCACAGAGGGGGTGCTGGTTGGCCAGGTCAGCGAGGGCACTCCGGCACAGAGAGCTGGACTTAAGGTGGGCGATGTCATCGCCGAATTTGACGGCCAGTTAATTAAAACGGTCAAACAGTTCCGCTTGTTGGTGGCGGACAGGAGTCCGGGGAGCGAGGTCAGCGTTGTGGTGATCAGGGAGGGCAAAAGAGAGAGGCTGACCGTGATTTTAGGCGATCGAGGGGAATATCTGAACCTGGCCGTTGGTGGTGAGCAGGAGGAGGGGAAACCGTCTTGGCTGGGGCTCGAGGTGGAGGACGTGCACGGTGATATCGCCCGCAGATACGGTCTGGAGGAAGAAAGGGGTGTGGTGGTCACCCATGTAGAGGTGGGTAGCCCCGCAGACGACGGTGGCATCGCCACCGGGGACATCATCCTCAAGATAAACCTTCAGGATATCGACGGCATAGAGGATTACCTCCGGATGATACACTCTCTGGAAGGCCAGAAAAAAGCTATCAGCTTTCATGTTAAGCGGAACGGTCGGGCGAGTTTCGTGGCCGTTAAGCCCGAATAGGGGATCGAGTTCCCGGGGTGAAAGAACCTATCCAGTAACTTTAACTGAGGATTTGTGCATGTGGGGTGGACGAAATCGCAAACATCGGGATGAGAACAGATCATTGGATCTTTATCTCCAGGAAATCGGCGAGACGCCTCTGCTGACGGCTGAGCAGGAGGTTCAGCTGGCCCGACTCATCCGCCAGGGGGACAGAAACGCCCTGGATAAGCTGACCCGGGCAAACCTTCGTTTTGTGGTCAGTGTGGCCAAACAGTACCAGAACCAGGGGCTTTCCCTGGCCGATCTGGTGAATGAGGGCAATATTGGTCTGATCAAGGCGGCCAAGAGATTCGATGAGACACGAGGGTTCAAATTTATCTCTTATGCAGTGTGGTGGATACGCCAGGCCATTCTTCAGGCTCTGGCCGAGCAATCTCGCATCGTCCGGCTTCCCCTAAATCGAGTGGGCACTCTCCACAAAATAGGGAGGACCTCCAGCACACTGGAGCAGGAATTCGGCCGAGAGCCAAGCACCGAGGAAATCGCCAAAGAGTTAGAGATGACTGCTCTGGAAGTAACGGATACTCTCAAGATCTCCAATAGTCACCTTTCCCTGGATGCGCCATTTTCCCATGGGGAAGACAACTCTCTGCTGGATGTGCTAACCAACGATCTGCAGCCAGCTCCGGACGATGCCCTGTTGGATGAATCTCTGAAAATTGAGGTTGCCAAGGCCCTGGATACCTTGACGCTCAGGGAGGCAGAGGTGATAGGTCTCTATTTCGGGATCGATCGGGAGCGAGCCTTCACCCTGGAGGAGATAGGCGGCAAGTTCGGGCTCACCCGTGAGCGGGTGAGACAGATTAAAGAGAAGGCCATTCGGCGGCTGCAGCACACCTCTCGAAGCAAAAGGTTAAGAGCCTATATGCATTAAGATTCCTCAGCTAATTTCATATCGGACTAAAAAGTTCTTGACAATTGCAGCCGAAGGTATTATTGTTGGGCAATTCGGTTGCTTTTTTAAATATGGATTAAGAGGTATGACCGGATGAGGAAAAGACGGTTTTCTTTACTTTTAGTTCCCCAGGACCATGGCGAGGTGAAACGCCTGTGGGCAACCTCGACCCATGTGTGGATCGTGATGGTATGCCTTTTTATGTTGTTGGCCAGCACCGCTTTTCTGGCTGTTCAATATTTGGGAAAAGCCAAGGATAGCGTGGCTTTGGCGCGACTGCGCAGAGAAAATTCATATCTCATCGATCAGGTGGCCGTTCTGGATAGTAGTGTTTCGGTATTTAAGACGCAGATGGCCGATTTGGTGGAGAGGGAAAAGACCCTGCGGATTATAGCGGAGCTTCCCCAGATCGATCCCGATGTCAGAAAAGTTGGCGTCGGCGGCCAGAGGTTTGGGGATTTCGATGGCCCATCTATGTCCCAGGATGTTCCGGCGATCTCGCCCGACCTTACCATGGCAGACGTGGATCAGCTTCTTCGCCAGGTAAAGCTGGAGAAACAGAGCTTTCAGGAAGTAGAGGCTGTCTTTAGAGATAACCGGGAACGCCTGGAGCACACCCCGACCATCTGGCCTGTTGCCGGCCATGTGTCTCGAGGTTTTGGACCCTGTATTGATCCTTTCACCGGACGACGCCGTCCTCATGAAGGGCTCGACATCGTCAATCGTATAGGAACCCCTATCATCGCCACCGCTGCGGGGAGGGTTGCCGAGAGAGGGCGGAAGAGCGGATACGGCTGGATGGTGGTGCTTGATCACGGGTACGGATACAAGACCGCCTATGGACACCTGGACTCCATCAAGGTGAAAAAGGGAGAGCAGGTAAAGAGGGGGCAGGTTATTGCTACTCTGGGCAACAGCGGGCGCTCTACAGGCCCGCATCTGCATTATGAAGTGCGGGTCAATGGCCAGCCCGTTAATCCCGTGAAGCACATTTTGCCGGACATCATCGTAGATTGAGCGAGATTTCGATCGCGCAGCCATGTTTTTTCTCCAGGAGATCGAAAGATGATTTATTGTTTTTGCCGATTGTTTAAAGCCAATCGGCTTTTTTTTTGAGGTGGCCCATGAGCATACTGGTCAGCGCCTGTCTTTTGGGGGTCAACTGCCGTTATGATGGGTGCAACTGTTTGATGGATGAGGCGATGGAGCTTATCGGCTCAGAGGAGATCGTGCCGGTCTGTCCCGAGCAACTTGGCGGTCTGTCCACCCCGCGGCCCCCCGCCGAGATCGTTGCCGGCAGCGGAGAGGATGTATTGGACGGCAGATCAAAAATTCTCACTAGAGATGGAATAGACGTCACCGCACAGTTCATCAGGGGGGCTCAGCAGGCTGTTAAGATCGCCAGGCTATGCGGGGTTGGCAGGGCCCTGTTGAAACAGGAGAGTCCATCCTGTGGCTGCGGCCAGATCTGTCGGGGTGACCGACTGGTTGCCGGCGATGGAGTAACGGCAGCTCTTTTAAAAAGGGAGGGAATTGAGATTCTCTCTCTGTAAACACTTTTTTATCTCGTTGGCGGAATAAAAAGAGCGGAGTGCGGAGGTGAAATGGCTGCGCCGGTGCCTTTGTGGCACAGCCCTGTGATCGACAACCCACTACCTCTCATCTATGATGCCTCGCACACGTCGCCCCGCTTTGCAGGCGGTCATCCTGTATGCAGCGGGTATCCTGGCCGGGTATAATGCTGACCCGCCAATAGGGCTGCTGTTGGTACTGGCCGCGCTTCTTTTGGGCCTTTCCCTGTGCCTCCGCCGGCGGAGGCACATATCAATTTCCTCTTGGTTTCTGGCTGCGGCTTTCTTCTTGGTGGCCTGTCTGCAGCACGAGGCCTTTTCCCGCAATTTTCCCTCCCATCATATCCTCAATTATAGAGAAGCCCCGGATCCTGTGGTCATTCAGGGCAGAGTTATCTCTGACCCTGCGCGCAAGGACAAGGATGCCACCCTGATCCTCGAGGCAACCGCCATTGACCATGGCACCGGGACAGTCAGGACCTGCGGGAAGATCTGGCTCACTGTCAGGGATTTTAAAGGACAGCTTGCCTATGGCGACCAGGTTCGGATTCGAGGTCGTCTGCGGGTTCCCTCGCAGGCCCGAAACCCGGGCGAATTCGACTACCGGGCGTATCTGGCCCGCCGCTGGATCCATGTTTTGATGACCCTGCGCCCGGAATCCATCCAGGAGGTGAGTAAAGAGTCGGTGGGGTGGCCGATGAGAGTGGTGCGGTCGGTGCGCCGGCATCTGAACCGGACGATCGACCGTACTTTAAAGGGCCCTCCGGGCGCTCTGCTGAGAGGCGTTTTGTTGGGGGAAAGAAAGAGGTTGCCCGCGGAGGTGACGGAGGCCTTTTCCGACTCGGGAGTTATTCACGTACTGGCCGTTTCAGGTCTTCACGTGGGCCTCATCGTGGGAATTTTCTACTCACTTTTCTGCGCCCTTCGTCTGCGGGAAACGGCAGCCACTCTGCTCACCCTGACGCTCATCTTCCTGTACATGTTCGTGGTTGATTTGCGGCCATCGGTGGTCAGGGCGACCATCATGGCCAGTGTGATCATGGTGGGGCGTCTGTTGGAGCGAAAGTCGGATCTGCTCAACGCCATCGCCTTCGCCGGCCTGATTATCTTGATTTGGAACCCCCTGTTCTTGTTCGACCTGGGTTTTCAACTTTCCTTTGTGGCCACCCTCTCCATCGTCTACCTTCATGGACGACTCAAGGAGTTACTGTTTCCGATTTTGAAGGCCACATCTTCCCCTTGGGCAAGGTGGATCTGCTCAGGACTCCTGGTTTCTCTGTCAGCGCAGCTGGGGACTTTCCCCATTATCGCCTATTATTTCCAAAAAGCCCCGATTATCTCCATCGTGGCCAACCTGCTGGTAGTGCCCCTCATCGGCCTGGCGGTTTCTCTGGGTTTCACCTCAACCCTTCTGAGCCTGGTCAGCATGGGATTGGCCAGGATGTATGCTGCTGCTAACTGGGTTCTGTTGACCGGGTTGATCAGGCTGGTGAGTTTCGCCGCCTCCCTGCCCTTCGCCTACATGCATATTCCTCGGCCTTCGAAGATGTTCATTGGCCTGTACTACGGGTTCCTCTTTCTGGGAGCCAACGGCAAAAGGTCCCTGGCGGCTCGCCGGACGTTTCTCTTCGGCGGGCTCATCTTGCTCAACTTCTTGGTTTGGGATCAGGCTCTGGAGAGGCCCGGGAATCTCTCCGTTCTCTTTCTCGACGTAGGGCAGGGGGACGCCGCCTTTGTCCGTTTTCCCAACGGCAGGACCATGCTCGTCGATGGTGGAGAGAGAAAAGCCAGGTTTGACTGCGGAGAGAGGATGATCTGTCCCTATCTGAGGAGGATCGGCCTTCAGCACCTGGACGTGATGGTGCTCACTCACGCCGATAACGATCATGTGGGAGGGCTTCCGGCGGTGTTGGAGGAGTTTCCCGTGGGGTTGGTGCTGGACAGCGGGGCCAGACACCTCACCAAAACCTACTGTCGCTTTTTGGAGTTGGCTCACACACCCGGTGTCGTCTATCGGGAGGTGAGGGCTGGAGATCGGCTGAAGATCTGCCCGGAAGTGGAGGTGACCGTGCTGCATCCCACCGAGGAGTTCGTGACTGAAGATGGGGATGCCCCCTTCGGGCGCAACAGCGCCTCTGTGGTTCTCAGGATCAAGTATGGCATGGTCAGTTTCCTCTTGACCGGAGATATCGAAGGGGAAGCCGAGGAGGCCTTGCTGGAGGGCGGACGCGAGCTGGGCAGCACGGTGTTGAAGGTGCCTCACCACGGCTCTAAGAGTTCCAGTATCCTGTCCTTTGTACGAGCCGTTCAGCCCCAGGTGGCGGTCATCTCGGTGGGGCGGTGGAACAGATTCGGCCATCCCGGAGAGGAAGTTTTGCAGAGGTACCAACAATTCGATGTGGCCCTGTATCGGACCGATCAGGATGGGGCGGTGGCGATAAGCACGGATGGGCAAAGGCTGGAATTGGAAACCGTTCTGGGAGAGAAACGTCGCTGGACTGTAAAAACCCATCGCTCAACCCAGGCTCGATGAGCGCGAAGCATTGATTCGCTGGTGCCCGGACCGCTGTCGGGAACTTTTCTCTTGACTTCATGAATAGGGTGGGTTATAATGTCGAAAAGGTCAATAAAGTCAAATTTACCTATGGGGAGGGAAAAGGAGAGTGAAAAAACCAGTTCGCAACGTATTTGTGCTCTTTGGGTTGAGCATTTTGCTCACCGTTTGTGCTGTCGCCGATGAACAGGAGCAGAACCCCGAGGCCATCAAGCATTACAACGCCGGCGTCGAGTTTACCAGAGCTGGAGATTATGATAAAGCGGTGGCTGAATTCAAGATGGCCCTGGAGTTGGATCCTGAAGATGTGAAGATTATATACGGTCTGGGATTGGCCTTGCGATTGCAGGGTCAGTTAGAGGAGTCCATCGAGTATCTGATTAAGGCAATTGAAGTAAACCCCCAATATATTGAGGCCTACTGGGATTTAGGTAAGGCTTACTGGACACAGAAAGAGTACGATAAGGCTATCAGCCAGTTTCTCACTATTACCAACTTCGGCCCTGAGGTCGGCGGCAAATACTCCATGGCTTATTATTCCCTGGGACGGCTGTATCTCATTCAAAAAGAGCTAGACCAGGCCCTGGAGGTATTGCAGATGGCCGTGGCTGTCGATCCCGAGTATGGCGAGGCGTTCTACTATATCGGTGAGGTTTTTAGAAAGCAGAAGCAG